>CAYZPP010000137.1:0-3677 GCA_964480315.1 uncultured Alphaproteobacteria bacterium
GTATTAGAAGGAAATGGATTTGGTTTAGAAGATGCTAGAAAAGCAATTGAAATTGTCCATGATATTAGAAATGCAGATGTAATTGGCTTGAAAGGAGATTATCATCCTTTTGCAAAAAAAACACCAAGTTTGCATCCATTTTTTAAAAAAATGTAAATATAACAGAATATTTTATGCAATTGTTAGCCAGAGAAAATATATCTTCTCACCCAATTTTAAAATCAATTACACAGGCCTATAACATAAAGCCAGAAAATTGTTTTAACATAAAAAGTTTTATTGGTTTTTTAAAGTTATTGATTTCTAAAAAATCTAGATACCTTATCATTTCAGATCCTTTAATATATATATTATCAAAAATTTTTAAGTCATCTTCTAAAGTTATATTTTTCTCCCTTGAACTTTTTGAGCATCAGTTACCCTCAAAATCATTTAAAGAAAAGATTAGACATAAAGTCTTTTTCATAGCTCATAGAATGGCATTAAATGGATCTAATTTTGTAATTTTTCCTAATAAAGTTAGATTGCGATACTACTTATTTAATAAAATATTAAAAAATAAAAATTATTTAGTTGTTGAAAATTTACCTTCAAAAGAGGTTCTGAATGAAATTAATAAATTGAATGATTTTTCAAAAAAAGAATTAAAAGATGTTTTCTTTCAAAAATTTAGTATTCCAAATAAATTCACAAATAAAAAAATAATGGTTTATGCTGGATCTCTTAGTGTTCACAGAGGTATTCCAAATATTGTTAAAATGATTGAGAAATCAAACGAATGGTTATTAATAATAGCTGGAAATGATAAAGATTGTTTTTTTAAAAATCATGATTATAAGAATTTAATTTTTTTAGGTTTCATTAATAAAAAAGATAGTTTGAAATTGGTAAAAATTGCTGATGTTCAATTTTCAAATTATTCAAACGATCTAGTCAACACAAGATACTGTGCTCCTGTCAAAGTTTATGAGTCAATAGCTCTTAAAACTCCTTTTTATGTTAATAAAAACTATGGAGTTGAATCTTTGTCGATAAAAACATCTATAATCTATTATGAAAACTTCAACGAGCTAAATGATATAGATAAAGAGATTGGAGAATTATTTAAACCGGTTATTCCTGAAATTTTTGATAATTACGAGGAAAATTTATTTAGACTGTTAAAATTTGAAAAATGCTGAGATATTTATTTTTTAAATTTATTTCAGGACTTGGTTATGCTTTAACAATAGTCTTGTTTTATCCCAATAAGGATATTTTAAATCTCATATACCTAATACTCGTTCAAGAGTTTATTTTTTCTTTTTTTTTAACTTATTATAAGGTAAATGTAATTGCCAAAAAGAAAAGAATTCCAGACTTACAAATCAAAATATTAAGTTATTTTGGGTTGATAATAATTGCCTTTTGTATTCCGCAAGAAAATTACTCATATGGCGTTTTTATATCTATAAACATGCTACTATTTCCATATTATTTAATTGAAGCAACGGACTATGAAAGTTATAGTTTTCAAAAGGCAATTAAACTGGAAAATACGATAGCTCCAATTTCTGTTGGTTCATTTTTTATTATTTCTTTAATTTTATTTTTTTCTGATTTGGATTGGTCAGGATTAATATTTATTAGATTCTTTATTTTTTACAGCCTCTACATATTAATTATTAAGAAAAAAAAGAAAAAATTAGAATTTGTGATTAGCAAATATTTAGAAACGAAAGAGTCAATAATTAATATAAATATTTTATTGATTATTACTTTTTTTATTTTTAAATTAATATTAATGAATAAAGGTATAACTCAGACTGATAAATTAGGATTAGAGGGCAAATTATATCTTTTTGTATATGATTTGATTGCTGCGATATATGGATTTTCACTAAGGTATTTTGTTTTTAAAAAAATACTTGGTAGAGAAAAATTTAAAATGATTTTAATTTATTATTTCATAGCATCTCTATTAATTTCTTTAATTTTTATTATATTACCAATTGACTCCATAACAAAGTTGACAATATTTATGTCTTTTACTATTGCTGCAGGATATGGATTGTTTTGTCTAATACCGAATTATAAGTATATTTTGATTGGTGTATTGATAACAATTTTCAGTTGTTACTTAGTCATTTTTTCAAGCCTAATATTATCTGCTTTAGTATTGTCTTTGGGGTATTTAATTTTATTTTTTATATTCTTTAGAATTAATAAATTTAATAATAATGTCGTTTAATATTTACTTGCTTCTTATTATCAATTTATTGTTGATTATTACATGTATATATATATTAAAAGGTTCTTTTACTAGAATTTATCTTTCTGGTATTCTCTTTGTTACATTTTTAATTATTTATAACTCAATTTTAAGTGATTTTAGTTCTTTGAATATCAATTCATTATTATTTGTAACTATTTCCAATACTTTGATATTCTTAACATCAATTTTTCTGAGTTCAAACAAAACCTTGTTTATTCAAAAAAACTATGAATTAGATAAAGCTAATATTTATAGATTTTATTTGCTTAGTATATGTAGTTTGTTTGTCCTTTATCTTGGTATAGGTAGTTTAGATAAAATAATGGAGTCTTGGATAGAAGTTAAAGATGAATTACAAGCTCAAAACTTTTATCGATCTTTATCATCAATTTTTTTTTTCTTATCATTATCTGAATTAAGAAAACTAGTAATTGACCATAAACCGATCAAGTATTTATTACCAGGTATATTAATTTTAATTTTATTTATCTTAATAATTAGAGTTAAGATGTTTATAATTCCATTTCTACTAATTTATATAATTCCAAGTAAAAAAAATATTGATTTTAAACAAATTCTTAAAGCATCTATCATTTTTCCTATAATTTATCTATCTGTTATGTTTTTTAGGTGGTCTGGTGATTATAATACTTTTTCAATTGATAAAGTTGGAATTATTTTTAATAGTGTAATTGAAGCAGGTATTGAGCGAGAAATGTTTTATCAATATAACGCAGTATTTGACCATTACTTTAATCTTTTATCTAATCCTGATATTGGTGGAAGTTATTTAAAATTCATAACGGAACCATTTGTACGTATATTTAATTTGGAATCATTTCCAAATCCTATGTATAAATACCATATGATATCTAATAATTATGTTATGATTCAAGGCGGTAGTGCTCACCCAAGTATATATGGGGATTCTTATGCATCTTTTGGTTTATTTGGCTGTTTAATACCATCGTTATTTTTGATATTTACTTCGTTTTTTGCAGAAAAAACAAAAAATCAAAAAAACTCACTTCTGTTTGTTGGCTATGCATTAGGTATTGCTCTCATTATTAGAGGATCTAGCTATTACGGAATGTTATATTTTACAATAATATTATTACTTGATTGCATATTAAATATATTTACAAAAATAAGAATACATGAAAAATAGTTTTTTTACTGGTTCAAATATTAAAAAAGTCTTAGTTCTAGCACCTCATACCGATGATGGTGAATTTGGTTGTGGTGGTACTATTTCAAAGTTAGTAAGTGAGGGTATTGAAGTTCATTACGTAGCTTTTAGTGCCTGTGAACAATCTGTCTTACCGCAATTCCCTTCTGATATATTAATTACAGAAGTTACTGAGGCTACAAAAGTATTAGGTATTAAAAAAGAAAACTTACATCTTTTAAAATATGATGTCAG
>CAYZPP010000138.1:0-3673 GCA_964480315.1 uncultured Alphaproteobacteria bacterium
AATATTAATGTTCGAAAAAAAAGAATTTATCTTCACCTCTATTGAAACAGGGTCAATTAAGTCAAAAAAGCTATAGAAAGCTAAAACTTTCATATAGCTTTGTTTTATACTAAAATAAAATTCTTATCAAATATTGTTCTAGACTCTATAAAGTATTTTTTTGAGCTTCTTTTTGCTCTACAATCATTGAGAGTCTTGGCATAAATTTAAACCAAGCATCTTTTAAAGCTTCTACAAAATTTTGAGTTACCTCTTTAGAGTGGCAAGGAGTTGGTGTAATTCTTAATCTCTCTGTTCCTTTTGGAACTGTTGGGAAGTTAATAGGCTGGACATAGACATTATGTTTATCCAAGAGATAATCACTTATTTCTTTACAAAGCTTACTATCCCCAACAATTACAGGGATTATATGAGAACCTGAGTCTAAAAATGGGATACCCGCTTTAAAAAGTTCACTTTTTACAAATTTAACATTTTCGAAAAATTCTGCTCTTAATTCAGGTTTCTTCTGAACTTGCCTCATACTCTCCAAACTTCCAGCAGCTACCGCTGGACACATAGAAGTAGTAAAAATAAAACCCTTAGAAAAACTTCTAACATAGTCAATTATAATTTCAGTTGAAGCTATATAACCTCCAGCTAAACCGAAAGCTTTTGCTAAAGTTCCATTTATCACGTCGATGTGTTTTGCAATACCTTTAGATTCTGCTACACCACCACCGTTAAAACCATAGAGACCTACGGCATGAACTTCATCAAGATATATAAGAGCTCCATTATCTTGAGCTATCTCAACAATATCTTCAAGAGGTGCAAAATCAGATTCCATCGAATAGACAGATTCAAGAACGATAACCTTGGGTCTCTCGAAAGGAACGCCCTTAAGAACACTTTTTAAATGACTCATATCATTATGTTTAAAAATAGCTTTCTCTTTTTTACTTGATCGAATTCCTTCAATTAATGAAGCATGGTTTAACTCATCACTAAGAACTAAGCAATTATCGAATGCAGAAATTATTGATTTTAAGGCTGACTCGTTAGCACTATAACCAGAATTAAAAGCAAGGCCTTTTTCTTTTTTATGAAGTTTGGCAATTTCTTCTTCTAATAAGATATGATCTTGAGTTGTGCCAGATATATTTCTAGTTCCCCCACTGCCAGCGCCAAGTTTTTCTGCGGCCTTAACCATTGCTTGAATAACAACTGGATTTTGACTCATTCCCAAATAGTCATTTGAGCACCAGACGTCAATTTCATGTGTGTGTCCGTTATGATGTCTTGTTGCTTTAGGAAAATTTCCAGCTTTACGTTCAATACTATTAAAAGTCCTGTAGTGACCTTCTTCTTTAATTTTATCAATTTCAGTTTGAAACTTATTTAAATAGCTAGATTTCCAGTTATGATCTTTCACGGTTATAATTTAATACTCTTTTTTATAATTTAAATAGCATTTTAGACGCATTCCTATGTTTTTTGAAATGACTTTCAAATTACTTGTTCACCAAAGGAATTACTTTTTTACCAATTAAATCAATAGATTTAATTAAGTTTTCATGAGTGATATCTGCAATATCCATTTGAAATTGAAATCTTGTAATTCCTCCTAAAGCCTCGCTATGTCGAAGAATCTTTTCAGCCACTTCATCTGGACCGCCTAGAACTATAGCTCCCTGAGCATCTATCTGAGATTCAAAATGTCCTCTAGTGACAGGTGGCCAACCTCTCTCTTTTCCAATTTTAGTAAACATTTTGGCGTAACCTTCATAGTAAAGTTCAATGGCCTCTTCTTTTGTATTTGCTACATACCCTAGAGAATGTATTCCCACTTTACATTTTTCTTCTGGATGGCCTGCCTTAGTCCAAGCATCTCTATACAAATCAACTAAAGGTCTAAAACGGTGTGTTTGTCCTCCGATAATTGCAAGCATCAAGGGTAAACCTAATTTGCCAGCCCTGACAAAAGACTCCGGGGTCCCCCCTACACCAAGCCAGATAGGTAATGGTTTTTGAATGGGCCTGGGATAAATAGTTTGGTTTTCTAAGGGAGCTCTAAATTGCCCTTTCCAATTAACAATTTCATTATCTCTGATTTGAAGTAATAAGTTTAATTTCTCACTAAATAAATCATCGTAGTCATTAAAATCAAATCCAAATAGAGGAAAGGCTTCTGAGAAGGAACCTCTGCCAGCTACCATTTCCGCCCTACCTCCTGAAACTAAATCAAGAGTAGATAAATTTTGGAACACTCTAACTGGATCAGCCGCACTTAGCACAGTAACAGCACTTGTAAGTTTAATATTTTTGGTTCTTGCAGCCGCTGCCGATAAAATCATAAATGGTGCTGAGTCTAAAAATTCTTTTCTGTGATGTTCACCAATTCCAAAAACATGTAAGCCTGCTTCATCTGCGTGAACTATCCTATCAATGACGTTATTGATTGCTTTAATGCTATCGTCACCTTCTCTCTTATCAGCAAAACTATCAATTCCAATTTCCATTAATTTTGGATAACTTTTGTAATAGAGCTATCTAAATCTTCTCTTAAAGAATCTATTAATTCTAAATAGCCTGTGATTAATTTTCTTATAATGTTTATTTCTTTGCTTATAATGAGTTTACCATTTTGGTCAAAAGTATCATTCGATGCTTTAGCTAAACTATAATTTAAAGTATCTTTATCTACGCCAAGTTCTCTAAGTAAAACTTGGAGTCTTTCAATAGATCTACTAGCACCATTTTTTCCAATAGAAGCTCCTACGACAATTGTCTTTAGATTCAAGAAATTTTCTTTAGGTGTTTCATTTACTTTCTTTCTTGAAAGCCAATCTAATGTATTTTTAAGAACTGCCGAAATTTCACCATTATATTCAGGACTCGATACAATTAATCCAGTTGAGGATTTAAGAATATTTTTTAGCATAAAAACATTAGACGGGATTCCTTTTAACTCCACATCCTCGCTATAAAAAGGAAGTGGGTAATCATTTAAATCAATAAAAGTAGTAGTATAGCCTTGGCTAGTAATTTCTTTTTCAATATTTTTTAATACTTTTGTGTTGTAAGATTCTTTTCTTAAACTACCAGATATAAGAGTAATCTTTTTTGATAATAAATTCATTTAATTATATACGCGTTAAAATATTTTAAGATTAAAATATTATTTTTTAAAACTCATTCTCTTCCAAATACCATATTTATCTTCAGATAAAAAACGGTGATATAGTCCACCAATTATGTGAATTAAAAAAGTAGCTGATAAGATTAAAGTAAAAGTATAGTGATACCCTTTAAATTCTTCATAAAATGCAAAATTTTCTCCTACGAGTCTTGGTAGGGTATACAAGCCTAAAACAACCACATCATATCCGCCAATCCAAGTTAACAACATTCCTTGAATAGGTAGCCATAGAATTAAGAGATAAAGTAAAACATGGATTATTCCCGATACTATACGGTGAAACATTGGGACTTCTTTGTTTGATGGTTTTGAATTATAAAATCTCCAACCCAGTCTTAAGGCAACAAGAAGTAGGATAGTTGTTCCAATAATCTTATGAAAGTTGATGAGAGTCCCCTTAAATAAAGAAAACTCCATAAAATGTAGATTGATGCCTAGTGACATTTGAGAAATTAAAAATATAGCCAATCCCCAATGAAAAGTTTTAGCAAC
>CAYZPP010000139.1:0-3664 GCA_964480315.1 uncultured Alphaproteobacteria bacterium
TGCTGCTGTTGCATCAGATCAAAAACAAGCTTTTCGTATATTGAAATATATATTGAAAGGGTCCCTAAAATAGACTTAATTTAAGGTAATAACAGCTTCATAAAATCAATTACTTGATCTAGATATTATTATGAGCGTAAAGAAGTTATGAAAAATATACTTATAATAGTGCTGTTAGCACTTTTACCCTTCTCAGCTAACGCTGAATCAAGACTTAATCAGATTTTATCATCTGGAGAGTTAAAAGTTGGAACAACAGGTGACTGGGATCCAATGTCCATGAAAGATCCAGCTACTAATAAATATAAAGGATTTGATATAGACGTAATGAGCGAACTAGCAAAAGATATGGGCGTTAAGGTAACATTTGTCCCTACTGAGTGGAAAACTATAGTTTCTGGAATTACATCCAATAGATACGATGTTTCGACTAGCGTAACAAAGACAGCTAAGAGAGCTTTAGTTGCTGGTTTTTCAACATCATACTATAAATATGGAACTGTACCTTTAGTTCTTAAAAAAAATCTTAAAAAATTTCCAACTTGGGATTCTTTAAATGATGAAAGCGTAACCATAGCTACAACTTTAGGAACCTCTCAAGAAGCAAAAGCAAAAGAATTTTTTCCAAAATCAACTTTAAAGTCAATTGAAGCACCAGCTAGAGATTTTCAAGAAGTCTTAGCAGGAAGAGCTGATGGGCATATTACAAGTTCTACAGAAGCGAATAAGCTTGTTATGAAATATCCTGAATTAGCAATAGTACAAGATGGGGGTAAAAACCCAGCTGTTCTAGCTATGATGATTGACCAAAGTGACCAAGTTTGGTTAAACTATATCAATCATTGGGTGGAAATTAAAAAAGCCTCCGGTTTCTTTGATTTACTTCTAGAAAAATATAAACTAAAAAGTTTATAAAATTTTAATTAAGATATTTAAGGGTATAATTTAATTAGTGAAAAAACTAATTTTATTATTACCCTTGATATTAACATCGTGCAGCACTAAGCACGAATGGGCCTGGTATATACTATCTCCAGATAAGGTTAATGGCTTAACAAACTTAAAATTCCTTTTAAGTGGTATGGGTATAACTATCTATATTTCAGTAATTTCAATCATAATATCTATGTTTTTGGGTTTTGTGGTAGCAATACCCTCATTGGCTAAAAATAAATTTTTAACATATATAAATATTGGATATGTGGAAGTTGTAAGAGCTGTTCCACTATTAGTTTTAATTCTTTGGGTTTATTACGGTTTACCCATAATGACAGGGTTAAGCTTTAGTCCATTTGTTTCAGGCATTGTTGCTTTAGCAATAAGTGAAAGTGCATTTCAGGCTGAGATCTTTAGAGCAGGAATTAATTCAATTAAAAAATCTCAATGGGAGGCTGGAAGTTCATTAGGCTTAAGTTTTTATAAAAGGTTGAGATTAATAATTCTTCCTCAAGCAATTAAAAATATTTTACCCGCACTTGGTAATCAATTTGTCTATGTATTAAAAATGTCCTCTTTAGTATCCATTATTGGCATTGCTGATCTTACAAGAAAAGCTAATGAATTGGTTGTTACAACTTATAGACCATTAGAAATTTATACATTTTTAATATTAGAATATTTAATCTTGATTTTAATTGTTTCTTACTTTGTAAGAAGACTTGAAAAAAAACTTAAAAAATATGGAAATAATTAATAAATAAGTTATTTCTTATTTGTGTCATTGCTCACTTCATAAAGATCAACAATATATATAATTACAGCGATCCAAATTAATATAAAACTTACTAATTTTACTAATGAAAAACTCTCATTATAAAAGAAAAAACCAAGAACAAATTGTAAAGAAGGAGTAACATAAAAAATCATTCCGGATGGACCTAATCCACTAAGTTCAACTCCTCTAATATATAAAAATAAGGGAATAACCGTCATTGGCCCTGCCAAGAGAATTAATAATAGCAGTAAAGGTTCGGAAAATTGAAAGTCATTGAAACCATTTTTAACAAGAAAATAAAAAACTAATAAAGCAAATGGTAGAATAAATAAGCTTTCTATTAAAAGCCCTACATCCGTATCTACATTAATTTTTTTTCTAATAAGATTATAAAAACTCCAGCTAAGACAGACGGTAATTCCTACCCATGGTATAGACTTAAAACTAACGAAAACTAAAAATATGATTGAGATTAAAACTAGAAATATAGAAAAGATTCTTTTTTTATTTAATTTTTCTTTAAAAAAAATATAACCCAATAAAACACTAAGTATAGGCATTATAAAATAACCAAAACTTGCATCAATAATTTTATCTGTAGCCACAGCATAAATCCATACTGACCAATTTGTAAAAATTAAAAGACTAGAAAGAAAAAGGCTAATTACATTTATTTTTTTAGATATAATTTCAAAAAAGATATCCCATTTATGAAAAAAAAATGTTGTTATAAGTAATGTAAGAGCAGTCCACAAACATCTGTGGATAACTAACTCAATATGACCAATGAAAGAAATATATTTAAAATAAATAACACCAATAAAACCCCACCAAAAGGATCCTAAAAAACTACTTACTAAACCTTTATTAAATTGATTATCCATAAATAGAAATTAAGAGATGAGGAAAATCGGACCAACTCATCTCCTCATCAAATTTGAATTTAAGCTTAATAATTCAAACAATCCAGTAAATTTAACTTATTAAATAAGTATTAATATTTTATTTTTTTGTCCAATATCCATAAACACACCTAGTTCCATTTCTTGAACAATCATAAGTATCGTGAAGAATTCCATTTTTAACAACAGTTATATGCTTTGAGCAAGATATAATAAGTGTGCCATCAGGTAATTCATCTTTCTTTAAATGAACCTTACAACCCTGACCTACAAACATTGTGGGAGTCCATTTCCAACCTAATTGTAGAAGATATTTTTTGAGAACCGCTCTATGAGTTCCTGTTCTAGGGCTATCATTTTTTTGTTTTAAACTTTTAGCTAGTTTTGTATTGGAGGTAGTTCTAAATATTTCATTGGCCTGGTATAAATCTTCATAAACTTTTTTATAAGATAGATTAGCTGCAATTGCAATGGAGCGGACCACACAATCACCTGCGATACCCTTATAGCCAGCATTAGCTCTGCCCCCATCATCAATTTTAATCTCTAAGTTGCTTCTTGAAAATAATCTTTTAAAAAACATGAATCTATAAATAATTTATCTAAATTTTAGATTATTTCTTGAAAGTTGATCAATATTTTTAACACCCATTAATTTCATATCTCTTTCGATTTCATTACGTAAATTACCCATAATTCTCTCCACACCTTTTTGTCCTCCTGCTGCAAGAGCATACAAATACATTCTCCCCCCAGAACAAGCTTTAGCTCCTAACGATAGCGCTTTTAAAACATGTGTACCTCTACGAATACCCCCTTCACAAATAACATCAATTTTATCACCAACTGCATCGACAATTTCAGCCAGTTGATCAAATGGAGATCTAGCTCCATCTAGTTGTCTTCCTCCATGATTGGAAACCATTATTGCGGTTGCTCCTATATCGACTGCTTTTTTAGCATCTTCAACAGACATAATACCTTTTATAGCAAATTCTTTTCCCCAATTTTTATTAATTTTCTCTACTGCTTTCCAATCTAATGATTG
>CAYZPP010000140.1:0-3632 GCA_964480315.1 uncultured Alphaproteobacteria bacterium
TTTATTTCTATATCCCATTATATCATTATGCTTATCGTGCTCCCATTCCATGAACAATTTATTAACACCCTCTATGTTAAAAGTAGGGTAGTCAGTCGCTTCAATTAATTCTTTAGTATAGTCACCTTGAAAATAAATCATATCCTCATCAGTTTCAAGTTTCTCTTCTCTTTTTTTCCACTCTTGATTATTTTTAAGCATTTCATCTTTTGTGGGTAAAGTTATTTTTCCTAAAATTTGATCTCTCGCATACCATGCTTGAGCATCAAACATATTAAAAGTATAAAATTGATCTTGCATTCCTAAATACATCATTTTGGGATTATCTACCCAGAAAATTCCTTTGTAGATTCCTAAAGGCCATAAGCAATTATTTGTTTTTAATTTCAAATCATCATTTAAAAAAGGAAAGTGATGTAGATATCCTGTACAAAGTATAATTGCATCAATAATTCTTTTAGAGCCATCTTTAAAGTGAACGGTCTTACCTTCTTCAACTTTTGTAATTAAAGGTACTTGAGAAAAATTTTTTGGCCAATTAAATCCAGTAGGGTTTGTTCTGTAACTAATCGTGATAGATTTAGCACCATACTTATAACACTGAGATGCAATATCTTCGGCTGAGTAACTTGTTCCAACAATAAGTAAATCTTTATCTTTAAATTCCAAAGCATCTCTAAAATCATGAGCGTGCATAACACGACCACCAAATTTATTCAGACCTTCAAAATTTGGAACATTTGGAGTTGAGAAATGACCGCTAGCACAAACAACATAATCAAATACTTCAGAATTCACTTGGTCATTTTTTAAATCATGAGAAGTGATAGTAAAATTATCTTTTTCTTTATTATAGACAACACTTCTAACTGGTGTTTGAAATTTTATTTTATTTCTAAAATTAGATTTAGCTAATCTTCCTTGAATATAATCTAACATTACAGCTCTTGGTGGATAAGACGCAATAGGTTTTCCAAAATGTTCTTCAAATGTATAGTCTGCGAATTCTAGACATTCTTTAGGTCCATTTGACCAAAGATATCTGTACATACTGCAGTGGACAGGTTCACCAAATTCATCAGTACCGGTTCTCCAAGTATAGTTCCATAGACCGCCCCAATTTTCTTGCTTTTCAAAACACACAATTTCAGGAATTTTAATTCCTTTTTTTTCTGCTGATTCGAATGCTCTTAGTTGAGCTAATCCACTTGGTCCCGCTCCAATTATTGCTACTCTATTCATTTTAATAACTCCCTATTAAAGTATAAATCATAGTATTAAAAAAAAGTCTTGAATAGGTATATTTTTCATGGCTATAAATCCCTTTTTAAGAGGAAATGTCTCTTGAACTTGTTCCATAATTTGAAACACGATTATACACTATCCTTTATTGATCTATATATTTCTTTTCATAGAATAAAAATTATACATGCAAAAATACTCAGCACTCAGTCTTATTAAAAATGCATTCTCTAATCATGAAAATTGGGATGTTGCTTGGAGAGACCCAGAACCAAAAAAAAAATATGATGTAATTATTATTGGCGGAGGTGGTCACGGACTAGCAACTGCTTATTACTTAGCTAAAGAACATAACATTACCAACGTAGCTATAATTGAAAAAGGTTGGATTGGTGGAGGAAATGTTGGTCGCAATACAACCATCCTTAGATCAAATTATATGTTTGATGCTAGTGCGCATTTCTATGAGTTTGGAATGAAACTCTGGGAAGACTTAAGTTTAGAACTCAACTACAATGTCATGTATTCCCCAAGAGGTATTATTAACCTTGCTCACTCAGACGCTCAACTCAATGCTTATGCGAGAAGAGGTAATTCTATGAGATTAAATGGAATTGATGTTGAATTGTTAAGTAGAGACGAAGTAAAAGAAATGATTCCATTTGCAGATTTTTCTGATACTTGCCGTTTCCCTATTTTTGGTGGACTGTTGCAACCTAAGGGTGGAACCGCTAGACATGATGCTGTTGCTTGGGGCTATGCAAGACAAGCTGACTCTATGGGAGTTGATATAATTCAAAATTGTGAAGTTACGGGTTTTGATGTAATTGATGGAAAAATTTCTGGTGTAAGAACCTCACGTGGTGACATTAAGGCAAAGAAAGTTGGTCTATGTGTTGCTGGAAACACCACCTTACTTGCTGATAAATTAAATATGAGGTTGCCGATTGAAGCTCATGTTCTTCAAGCTTGTGTTTCTGAACCGATCAAACCTTTATTGCATAATGTAGTAACATTTGGAGCAGGCCATTTCTATTGTAGTCAATCTGATAAAGGAGAAATGGTTATGGGTGGAGATTTAGACGGTTATAATAGCTACGCACAAAGAGGAAATTTACCAATGATTCAACATGTGCTATCAGGCGGTTTGGCTGTTTTTCCTAATTTTAGCAGATTAAAGATGTTAAGAAGTTGGGGTGGAATTATGGATATGTCCATGGATGGAACTCCGATTATTGATAAAACCCACATAGATGGAGTTTATCTAAATTGCGGATGGTGTTATGGTGGATTTAAAGCAATACCATGTTCCGGATATGTTTTTGCACATACAATAGCAAAAGATGAAGTTCATGAATTGAATGCTCCATTTAATTTAGAACGCTTTCATACAGGTAATATTATTGACGAAAAAGGTGTAGGTCCAAAACCTTGGATTGGTTAAATCATGCTAGAAATTAAATGTCCTTTTTGTGGTAAGAGATCCCAAAATGAGTTTGCCTATGGCGGAGATGCAACTGTTAAAAGGCCTACTTTAGGACAAGAAGTCAGCACTAAAGATTGGGATGATTTTGTCTATTTCAGAGATAATCCCAGAGGCAAACATTCGGAACTTTGGCATCACGTTTCAGGCTGTAGGCAATGGTTTAAAGTTTCAAGAGATACGGCAACACATGAAATTTTTAAAACTGTGCGTTTGGAAGAGGAATTATAGAATTGACTCAATCTTATAGAACAAAAAATACAAACTCATTTTTAAATAAATCAAAAGTAATTAATTTTAAATTTAATGCAGAAAACTACCAGGGTTATGAGGGTGATACTTTAGCATCCGCTTTAATTGCCAATGGAATTCATTTAGTCGGAAGAAGCTTTAAATATCATAGACCGCGTGGCTTTTTAGGAGTTGGAGTTGAAGAACCTAACGCAATGGTACAGCTTCATGAGGGAGATCGATCAGAACCGAATATTATGGCAACTGAAGTTGAACTAGTAGAAGGATTGATAGCTAATAGTCAAAACTGTTGGCCTTCTGTGAAATTTGATATTGGTGAAGTGAACAATTTACTTAATCGTTTTTTCCCTGCAGGTTTTTATTATAAAACTTTTATGTGGCCAAAATCTTTTTGGATGAAAATTTACGAACCCATAATTAGAAGAGCTGCAGGTATGGGTGTTGCATCTTTAACCCCAGATCCAGATCGATATGAGCATAATTACGAGCACTGTGATGTTTTAGTTGTTGGCTCAGGTCCATCTGGCCTAGCTAGTGCTTTAGCAGCAGCTAATAATGGCGCCAAGGTAATATTAGCGGAAGATAAGGCTCATTTTGGTGGTTCTCTTTTGACCGATGAGGTTACAATTAATAATAAACCAGGAAAAGAATGGGC
>CAYZPP010000141.1:0-3630 GCA_964480315.1 uncultured Alphaproteobacteria bacterium
ATATTGGAAACTGATGTAGAATATGCATGGCAGGTGTTTGCAAATACAGGACAGCAAGAGGTGGCAGCCTCTGAGGTTTGGAAATTCTATGGTCCTCCATTTATTGAGGAGTTTAATGCTGGAAACTTTACTGTTATTGTCAAGAAAACGTACAACAAGAATTTGAAAAGCCTAAAAGGTAGGGGACTTGTTCAATTATCAGAACGTAAAACGGACACTGCTAGTTGCGAATTTGATAACATTTCACTTAAAGTAGTTTCAGGACAAAATTTTTTAGACAGGGGTGAAGTTTATTTTTCATTGTTAGATCGTACTCCAATTACTTTATCTCCAGTAGAAAAAGATAATGGACCAGCGAAGTTTATTTTTAATAAAGGTAAACTAGATAAGTACGGACTGTTTTATGGAGGAGTCATTGAATGGCCGTTACCGCATCCGGTAACTGGTGATTCGGCAGCAGTTCTACGAACCGATTTAAACTATTATCAAATAGATAAAGACTTTAATATTGCCGGTACAGCGACGATATCTGGGAAAAATGAGTTTGAACTTGCCGACCCTTTCAAACATAAATTGATCATAAAGTCACCAGCTGATATTGTAGTTGGTGGTAATAAATACAAGCTTCGGCTGGCAGGAGAATTTATACTTCCTAAATCAATTAAAACAAACGATAAAAAACCATATATACTTCCATTTACGGTTGCTGGAAACTTATTTGAGATTAAGGTTATTTACTTAATGAGTAATGCCAAGAATCATTTTACTCCAATAGAAAATTCCTCCTTGGCTATCAAACCCTATGACGCCATAATAGATTTATCTGAGAAGAAATCTCCTGGAAGTAAGGCAAGTGATGTGGGTTGGAAAGGAGTTTACTTCCCGAAATTCAAAGCAGTATTTACTAAGGATATGGATAATACTAAACAGATTAAACTTCAATACGATCAAGATTCTATTATTGAGCAGACTGGCGATGTTAAATTCTATACGACATCAGAAGGACTCTTCCTAAATTACAGCTTTGAGATTAAAGATGATCAATTAAGTTTTAACACATTTCCAGCAACTGTTTCAGGTAATATAACTGTTGAAAAAAACAACTTGAAAAAAAGTAAGCTTAATGGAAAGTTTAAGATTCCTTTTTTAAGTCAAAACGAATTATTCAGTTTTAAAATTCCACTTACTAACGAAGGGATTATGCAAGGGTATCTCGATCAGAAATTGGCCGATCGAACGCTGGCTTTCAATCCGTACGGTGGAGATAATAAAATGACAATTAAGGTCAATCGAGCTGTTTTTGCCAATAACGAACGTTTAGACTTGAATATCAATGTTAAACACGGTTCAATAAATGCAGATTTTAAATCCTTAAATGATTTTAGAATCTATGGCGACGGATATATTGGGTTTGAAAAGCGAAACGGCTCAAAAGCGTTGAGTAATTCAAAAGCCGGCTCTTACTCAGGCTTTAGTTTCATTATTAATGAAATTATGGCTAGTTATGAGTCAGGTTTTTATCACGTTGCTTTTCTTTCTGATGTAGATTTTGGTAAGCGTCTGACGGGTAAAAATGGTTCTCCAACGATTGCTTTTAGTAGTGTAATGGCCTTAGATGCAGACTCGAAATTTGAAGATAATCAAGGCATTAAAAAACCGATAGTTCCTTATCAAAAGGGAATGGAAAATCAAAAGAAAGTAGCTGCGAGTAGTTATATAGAAATTAAAAATCCAATGAATGAATTCAAGGGTTGGATTAAAATCGTTAATGATGATCCCGTTCTTGGAACTGTATTCGCTGGAGATATTGAAGGAAAGCTGCTACTCCCTGTTCAAATACCAATGAAAGCTAATATTATAATCGGGGATAATGCGGGCAGTAAATACTGGTATTTCGATTCCTATTTTGTAGATAAAGAAGGTGTTGGAGTTCCAATAATGTCACCTTTCAATTGCGTTGGATTTGAAGGTAGAATGTATCATCATATGTCGCTCAAAGGGGATGCATTTGTCTTTGATAAAAGTATCGATTTAGCTCAAACCTCTTATATGCAAATCATTGATGGAAAGACAGGTGGTGGCATTTTTCAAAGTGACTGGGTTGCTGAAATGAAAATTACTGGTAAAGATTACAAAATGACCATTAATGGAGACATTTCTTGCATTAATGCTAATAGGAGAAGTGGAGCAGCTTCTTCTATAGCCGCAATGGGAGGCAGTGCTTTGGTTAGTGCAGTGGCAAAGATTATTGATGTTGATGTGAAAATCCCGCTTAATAGCAGCGATGAATTAGGAATTAAGATTAAGTCAGGTACCAATAAATTTTGGTACGAAAACAAAAGCGAAAATGTATATGCAGGTTTAGCTAAAAAGTCAAAAAGCGGAGTACCTGGAGCTGAGATAGATTTAAAAAAGGGATCATACACGCTAAAAGGAAGTGGTTATTCTAATGGGTTATTTGAAATGAAATTAAGTGATAAAACCAATACTTTAAATTTCGGAGCTAAAACCACAACATCTGCTTTTGTTAATGGAACAATTAAAGGACTAGCCTTCAAATCTGATTTTGCATTCGATACTAAATTGATGGAATCGGAATTAGTGTTTGATAGTAAAAAGCTAAAATTTACAGCCGATGGAAAATTAAAAGTACTTCGAGGCGATTTTACTTATGAAACAGGTAAGAGCCTGTATGGAATGTATAAAAATAAGAAGGGTTTCGCTGGTTTCACATACGGAAACTTGAAATACGATATGGAGGTTGATCCGTCAACTAAAATAGGTAAAATGAAAATGGATATCGATGGAAGTATAGTCGGAGCAACTTTCTGGGCCAATGAAAATAAGGGACAAGTAACTTTCAAAAACAGTTCTATAGACTTTATTGGTTCTTCAAATAAAGACATGGTTGGCGAAGGTCATTTGACCTACAACAGTAAAAAAGTGGATGTGACTTTTGATCGTTCAAAATTGTCTGGTACGGTTGATTATGCCCACGATGCGTCAAAAAAGTTTCACGGAGAATTAAAAGAGGGTAAATATGCCTATTTGGAAATGGACGTAGATGGAAATAAATTTGGAATAGGAGGTAACGCTGGTGCAGATTCCGGAAGGGTGATTTTCCAAAATTCAGATATGAAGTTGAACATATCAGCCAAACCAAAAGAGAAGACAGGACAACTGAATTATACTTATAAGACTGAATACGAAATTAAATCAGCAGTGCAGTCTGATTCCGCTTATGCAATTTTCACAGGAAAAGGATATACCGTAAATGTTTCTGGTTATGGTAAAGGATTTGGTCGATTGGGTTTAAAGAAAGATGCATTTGAAGTTGATTTAATTGGAAACCAAGCCCAAAAGTATGGTTCGTTATTTTTAACGGATGGTAAAACGACCATAACTGCAGCGGGATGTAAGAGTGGAATATCAAAAGCAGCAGCTGCAAAATATGATGGTGTTCAAGGCGAGTTTGGAAGCTTCAGTTACAAAGATGGTAGTTATGATTTTGGTGGTTATTTAGTTCCTAAAGACACTGTCCGTGGTGCATTGTTTATCAATGGTAGTGGTATTTCTGCGGCAGCAAATAAAATGGGTAAATATATTATTCAACTTAAAGATCCAGGAGTA
>CAYZPP010000142.1:0-3610 GCA_964480315.1 uncultured Alphaproteobacteria bacterium
CAATAATGTTTTTATATAGGTTGATCCCTAAAATATTATTTTCAATTATGAAAAAATAGTAAATTTTAATTTGGAATTATTAAAAAAGTCCACTCAATACTATCTATAAATTATCCAAGCGAACGATAAAAGCCATAATAATAAATTAACTTGCATCGTTTTATCTTTTAAAATTACTTCTGTCGGGGAGCCACTTTTTTTTTCAACTAATGTTATTTGTAAGTAACGCAAAACACCAAAGGTCACAAATAATGCTGTAAGATATAGATACTCACTATTAAATTTATTAATAATTTCAAGAGATGTTGTGTACTGTATATATGCCACTATAACTATTGCAGACATGACAAGCATACTCCCATCAATTAGTTGTAGATTGTAACCATCCATTGATTTACGCATTTTAGTGCCTGATTTATTAAAAATTAAAACATCATCTCTTCGTTTAGCTAGTGCCAAAAATAGCGCTAGAAGAAATGTCATAATAACTATCCAAATTTCTAGTGAAACATTGTAAGCAAATGAACCAACAAATAATCTTAATACAAAACCTATGGCAATTATAGTAACATCCAATAAAGCAATACGTTTAAGCTTTAAGCTGTAAAAAATATTCAGCAGTACATAAATTATTAAAATAACTAAAGAACTTTTTGAAACACTAGCCATTAAAAAAAACCCAGTAATTAATAAGACCATCATCAAGAATAAAGCGGTATTTTTTTTTATTAAACCCGAAGCCAAAGGACGATATTTTTTTTTAGGATGCTTTCGGTCATCTTTAATATCTCTATAGTCATTAAAAATATATATGGCGCTAGCAGATAAAGAAAAAGCTGCAAAAGCAATTAGACCGTTTAAAAGTAGGTAGGTATTTGTAAATTGACCAACAAAAAAAAGTGGCAATAAAATAAAAATATTTTTTACATAATGGTAGGGGCGAATTAAGGAAATTAAGTTTTTCATTTATTTGCAACAATCACGCTAAACTATAACCTTTTAAATTCAATTAGTAAAACATAGTATAATCGTTTATATAATAAATAGTTCAGTTTTTGAAATAAATAAATTTTAAAATTTTAAAATGTTAACTATTGAAAACAAAAAAATATATAAATTTTTAAGAGCTTTATTTTTTTCTTGTCTATTTTTAATAGGATTACTTTTAACAGTTAAAATTAATGCTCATCAATATGACGGAATTTTTTTAGACCCAAATTATTATTTTCATTTGCACGATGATCAGATGATTACTCAACGTGTTGCCTATAATTTTTGGTTTTATGGAAAACCATATTATAATATTAGCTCAGCTATTGCAGGAAACACTTCCTTATTTTGGCCAATAATTATTAGTCCTTTATACTCTTTCATAGATTATCAAATTGTTATTGTAGTTATGTTCTTAATAAGTGCACTTCTAAGTTCTTTAGTTATATTTTTTATGACTTTTTATGAAGAAGATGATTTAAAAGTTGTGTTCAAGACTTTATTATTATTGCTTACACCAGCAACAGTCAGCTATGCTACAAGTGGATGGGAGCACATACCGCAAGCTGTCCTCATTACGTTTTCTTTTTTGTTAATTCAGAATGAATATAAAAAAAAAGGTCGTTTAATTATAACAAACTTATCTTTAATAATCTTAAGCTTATCATTTTTGTTACGTCCTGACTCTGCTCCATTAATTTTGGTTACAGGCTGTTATTGGTTAATGACAAATGTTTATTATAATAGAAAAATAAAAAATAGCATTTATATTTCATTAATCACAGTAGCAATATGTTTGGCCATGCTGTTATCTTATTTATATGGAATGATGTATTTTTATTCAGACATATTCCCTAATACTTATTATCATAAACAATTGTCTTTAGGTGATAGCTTATTTTCAGGTGTACGATATATTTTAAATCCCACGACTACAAATTTGTGGTTTTATGTATTTGTTTTTGTATTATTATTTTATTCAAAATTGAATCAAGTCCAAAAGTTTTTTGTTCACTGCATATCTTTACAAATTTTATACATAATATGGGTAGGTGGTGGAACTTATGAAAATGGAAGATTTCTTATCCTAATTATTCCAATTTTGATAATTTTATTTGTTGACATATTAGATATTTTTTTGAGGAGTAAATTGCCTGAAACGTTTGTACCAAAAGTTAGAGGAGTAATAATTATTTTATTTTTATTTGCTCAATACTTACAACCGATAAATATTAAGAATTTATTGCACACAAAGTTTGAGGCATCATTCTATTTTGATAAGGGAGGAGCGATATTATCTCAAATGATATTAGCAGATGTTTTAAATAAAACTTTGGATGAATCTGATGGAAGTATTGGTCTTCATTACGCTGGAATAGGCTATCATTTACCTAAATTTAATATTAGTGATTTTATGGGATTGGTAGATGCAAAAATTGCTCATAGTGATTACAAGAATCTACGTATTGGCCATAATAAGTGGGATTATGAGTATTCATTCTCAACATATGATATTGCTGCTGTACCGATCTGGGTACATTTATTTGAGAAAGTAAAAAAAGATAAGGCAGATTTAAATAACTATGAAGAAGCTTCAGTTCAGTACATTCTAGATACTAAAAATTATGAATTCTTATATCCTGATCAAATGAAAATTAAACAAAAAACAGGATATGGAATGTTTGTGAGAAAAGATTTATTACATAAGTTTACTAATTAAAATAATATCCACATTTTAAAAAATTTACTTATGATTAGTTATTTAAGTAATATAAATTTAAGGAATATATTTTATAATATGAAAATTCTTATTAGTGACTATTCTGGGCATGCATTTCCTTTTGAACTAAGTCAACATTTGTCCAAAAAACATAAAGTCATACATAGTTATGCTCAATATTTTGAAACTCCAAAGGCAAATTTTAAAATAAAATTACAAAATTCTAAATCAAAAATTGTGCCAATAAAAATTGATAAAATATTTAAAAAAGATAATTTTTTTTTAAGAAGATCAATGGATATTACATATGGAAAAAGAATTATTGATTTAATAAAGATTGAAAAGCCAGATGTTGTAATTTGTTCAACCATGCCTTTAGACCCTTTAAATAATATTATAAGTCATTGCAAAGAAAAAGAAATAAAATCAATTTTTTGGATACAAGATATTTATAGTGAAGCAATTAGTAAAATATTAAATAAAAAAATCCCATTAATAGGTGGGCTAATAGGTAAATATTATTATTATTTAGAAAAAAAATGTGAGCGTTTAAGCGATAAAATTGTAGTTATCTCTTCTGCTTTTAAAAAATTTTTAGATAAGAAAAGTTTTAGCAAAGTTAGTGTTATTGAAAATTGGTCACCGATTACAAAACCACAATTACAAAAAATTAGATTTTATAAAAAAAAATTTAATCCTTTGAAAAAATTTTGCTTTATTTACTCTGGAACTTTAGGTTATAAGCATAACCCTGAATTATTAATAGAGATGGCTAAAAAATTTCCTGAAGCCATTGTACTTATTTCATCTTCAGGTAAATTTGCTTCAATATTAAAAGAAATATCAAAAAAACAATTACCAAACATAAAAGTTACCAATTGGGTTGATCATGAAAATTTG
>CAYZPP010000143.1:0-3596 GCA_964480315.1 uncultured Alphaproteobacteria bacterium
TTGAAGAAGGAATTCTTCCTGGTGGTGGTACGGCTCTTCTTTATGCAACTGCTGTATTATCTAAAGTAAAAGTAGATAATGATGATCAAAGAGTAGGTGTTGATATAGTGAGAAAAGCATTATCAGCTCCTTTAAAACAAATAGCTCAAAATGCTGGTCACGATGGCGGTGTTATAGCTGGCAAAATATCAGAAAGCAAAGATACAACATATGGCTTTGATGCTCAAAGTGGTAAGTTTCGTGATCTAGTTAAGGCTGGTATTATTGATCCAACAAAAGTAGTTAGAACTGCTTTAATCGATGCAGCTTCAGTTGCAGGACTTCTTACAACAACAGAGGTAATGATTACAGACAAGCCCGATGATAAGGCTAGTGGCGGCGGAATGCCTGATATGGGTGGCATGGGCGGCATGGGCGGCGGCATGCCTGGAATGATGTAAATTATTATCAAAGATAAATTATAAAAAGGTCGCACTATGCGGCCTTTTTTTTTATTAAATTACAATAATTATGTTAAGAATAGGCAATGGAAATATTCGAAGTATTTTATAGTTCTATTTTGCAAGTTTTTGAAACAGGCGTTTTCGGTTTAAAGTTATTTGATTTAGGTGTTACCTTATTAATAATAGTTATAGCAATCTCAGTCAGAGGTTTATTTGCTAAATTTGTACTTAATAAAATAAAAAAAATCGTTAATAAAACAGGTACTAAAATTGATGATAACCTTTTTGATTCATTAGTATCTCCTTTAAAATTTTTACCAATTGTTTTTGCTTTTTTATTTGTGACTCTTTATGTAGAAATTGACTCAGCTCTAGGAATTTATTTACAAAAAATCAATAAAACCCTTGCTACAATTTTTGTTTTTTGGCTAATACATCAAGCCGTTGATCCTTTAAGCAATCTATTCAATAAAGTTGAAAAACTAATATCAAAGGCTTTAGTTGTCTGGCTCTTAAAGTCTTTAAAATACTTAGTGCTATTTTTAGGAATAGTTGCAACTTTAGATGTTTGGGGCATTAAAATTGGCCCAGTCATTGCAGGATTGGGTTTATTTGGAGTTGCGGTTGCTCTTGGAGCACAGGACATGTTTAAAAATTTAATTTCAGGTATTTTGATATTAATGGAAAGAAGTTTTACTTTAGGTGACGTTATTAGTATTCCCGGACATGCAGAAGGTACCGTTGAACATATTGGCTTCCGTTCAACTAAAATAAGAAAGTTTGACTCAACGCCTATATCTATACCTAATTATATTTTTGCTGAACTGCCAATTATTAATTACACAGAGAGAAATCACAGAAGAATTTCATGGATCATAGGCCTAGAATACAAAGCTAGTTTAGAGCAGATAAAAGATATAATTAATGCAATTAATAATTATATTACATCAAATGAAAATTTTATTGTTAATGAAAACTATAACTGTTTTGTAAGATTAGAAAAGTTCAATGATAGTTCAATTGATATATTAGTATATTGCTTTACTAAAACGAAAGTATGGAAAGATTATTTAGAAGTTAAAGAGCAATTAGGCTTTAATATTAAAGAAATTGTTGAATCTAAAAATGTATCATTTGCATTTCCTAGTCAATCTATCTATATTGAAAAAAATTAAATACATAATTTGAAAAAATTTAAAATCTTAGAAAAATCAACTCTATTTGCTAAATTTGATGGAGAGTTAAATTACTACAAAGTATTTATTTATAAATTTAGAGACGAGCTTGATGGCAGATACAAAATTCTAATATGAGAAACAAAATATGCATTATTGGTTTAGGTTATGTCGGTCTTCCTCTGGCATTAGAATTTAGTAAATCGTTCAATGTAGTTGGCTATGATTTAAGTATTAAAAGAATTAAAAATCTTTCAGAAAATTATGATGATAATTTAGAAACTGAAGGGAATATAATTACAAAAAATTTACAATTAACTTCAGACTATAATGAAATAAAAGGCTGCAATATATATATAATTGCTGTACCCACTCCCATAGATTCAAAATTCAAGCCCGATATATCTATACTCATTAATGCATGCAAAACTGTAGGAAAGTTAATTAAAAAAAATGATATAGTGGTTATTGAATCAACTGTTTATCCTGGATGTACAAGAAATGACTGTATGCCAGTTGTAAGTAAATATTCTAAATTAAAAGCAAACAGGGATTATTTTTTTGGCTATAGTCCTGAAAGAATTAATCCTGGAGATAAGATACACACTTTAAGTTCAATTAAAAAAGTAATTAGTGCGTCAGATTCCAAAACTTTAAAAAAATTAAAATTATTATATGGAAAAATAATTAAAGCTGGACTGCACTTATCTTCTACTATTGAAGTAGCAGAAGCAGCCAAAGTTATTGAAAATACACAAAGAGATCTTAACATTGCTTTTATGAATGAGCTCTCAATTATTTTTAGTAAAATGAATATTTCTACAAAGGAAGTTCTGGAAGCGGCATCATCAAAATGGAATTTTTTAAATTTTAAACCTGGCTTAGTGGGAGGACATTGTATTGGTGTAGACCCTTATTATCTTACACATATATCAAAAAAAAATGGATATGAGCCAAAATTTTTAATTTCAGGCAGATCTATAAATAATTATATGCCTCAACATATCGTAAAAAGTATACAAAAGTTAGCTACCCTAAAAAAAATTGGAAATACTGCAAATGTTTTATGTTTAGGTTTAACTTTTAAGGAAAATGTGAGTGACCTAAGGAACTCTAAATCATTTGAAGTTATAGATGCTCTAAAGAAAAAATATAAAAATATTGAAATTTATGATCCTCTAGTAAATAAAAATGATTTAGAAAAAAAATACAAACACTTATTTATTGAAAAAAAAATCCTAATACTAAAAAAATATTCGATCATAATTTTTTTAGTACCTCATAACAGCTTATTAAAAAATTTTTCAAAAAAAATATATGAGTTTAAAAATACAAATAATATTGTTGTAGACATTACATTAAAACTAAATAGCGATTTTGTAGATATAGAATTATAAATGGATATGATCGAAAAACTAATCGTTAATCATTTAGAAGAAACTATTAATACTAAAAATTATCTATTGAATAATCTAAAACTTAGAAAAAAAATTGTAAAAATAATCAAAGTAGTTTCAAAGTCTATATCCAGTAAGGGAAAAATTTTGACTTGTGGAAATGGTGGATCTTCATCTGATGCACAGCATATGACTGCAGAGTTTATGGTCAGATTGAATAAAAATTTTATTAGAGGTCCAATTCCAAGTATTACCTTGGGTGTAGAATCACCAACTATAACAGCCCATACTAATGATTTTGAATTTACCTCATTGTTTTCGAGAGGTGTTGAAGCTTTTGGGCATAAAAATGACTCTCTCATAGTATTTAGTACTTCTGGCAAATCAAAAAATATTATTGAGGTCTTAAAAATAGCGAAAAAAATGAAATTAAAGACAATTGGTTTTTTGGGCAATGATGGAGGTATAGCGGTTAAACACTGTGATTATAGCGTAATAGTTCCATCAAATAAAACAGCATTCATTCAAGAATGTCATATCTGCCTAATTCATATTTTAGTCCAAGCTGTTGAAGAAAGTAT
>CAYZPP010000144.1:0-3595 GCA_964480315.1 uncultured Alphaproteobacteria bacterium
TACACCCTTAACAAATTTAGGTGGAGAAATTCTCACACAGCCATAATCAAATAAATTAATATTATTTTTTTCATCAACAGAATAATTTCCTAAATGGGGATCGCCATGAATAATTCCATATTTATAGAAAGGAAAATACCAAGTAATAAAAAGTTTTTTTGCTAATTCATTTCTTATTTTTTGTGGTGCATTTTTATAATCTATTAATTTTTTACCTTTCAAATATTCCATAACTAGAAGTCTATCAGTTGAAATCTTTTCATAGACTTCTGGAATTTTTACAAAGTCATTACTTGAATGAATGTATCTGAAAATTTTTAAATGCCTGAATTCAAGACGGTAATTTAGCTCTTCTTTTAATCTTTCAGCAATTTCTTTGTAGATTTCTTTGATTTGTATGGACTTATTATAACTGGAATAAATCTTGAAGATGAACTTAAGTTGACTTAAATCAGCCTCTACTGCAGAACTCATATCTGGATATTGTAATTTACAGGCAACATTTTGATTAGTTTTTAATATTGCCTTGTGGACTTGACCTAATGATGCGGCATAGCTAGCCTCTTGTTCAAATTCTTTAAAATTTTTTTCCCAATTTTCTCCTAATTCTGCCTTCATTCTTCTTTTCACAAATACCCAAGACATAGGCGGGGCATTTGACTGTAATTCAGATAATTTTTTAGCATATTCAGGTGGAAGTAAATCTGGAATTGTAGAACTCAATTGAGCAACTTTCATAAGAGGTCCTTTTAAATTTCCTAAAATTTTTGTAATTTGAGCAGCAAACTTTTTATCATCTAAAGAAAGATTTAAATATTTTTTTCCAGCAAACCTAGATGCTAGTGAACCAACAGAAGTTGTTACCTGAGAGTATCTTTTGACTCTAGAAAATAAATTATTATCTTCTTTCACTTACAAAGAATTCTCAAACTCATCAATTAAGCCAGTTATCAGACTTAAACCTTTATCCCAAGATTTTTTATCTTTTAAATCTATATTAAAGGGGGCAAGTACTTCACTGTAATGCTTAGAACCACCACTTTTTAAAAGATCTATATATAATTTTTTAAAATTAGGATGATCTTCATCAAATAATTGAATTAGAATGTTTACTAAGCAATCACCAAAAGCATATGCATATACATAAAAAGGAGTGTGAATGAAATGGGGAACGTATGACCAAAAATATTTATAGTTACCATTTAATTCAATATTAGGTCCTAGACTTTTAGATTGGGTTTCCATCCATATTTCACAAATTCTCTCAGCAGGTAATTCTCCTTTTTTTCTCTCGTTATGGAGGATTTTTTCAAACTCAAAAAAAGAAATTTGTCTAACAACAGTATTAATCATATCTTCAATCTTAGATGCTAATAGGTATTTTCTTTCAGATTTAGAAGACTGTTCCAATAGATTCCTGAATGTCATCATTTCTCCAAAAACACTAGCCGTTTCAGCTAAAGTTAAAGGAGTACTCGAAAGCAACATACCTTGTTTTGCTGATAAATATTGATGGCACCCATGACCTAATTCATGAGCTAAAGTCATAACATCTCTAGTCTTGCCGTGATAATTCATAAGGATGTATGGGTGCAAGGACGGGATAGTAGAGGCAGAAAATGCCCCTGGAGATTTTCCTTCTTTTAATTCCGCATCAATCCAATTTTTATTAAAAAAAAGAAGGCCAATTTCTTCTAACTGTTTATCAAAGTCACCATAAGATTTTAACACAATGTCTTGGGCTTCTTTCCAAGGAATCTTCTTATTTATTGATTCGGGATAAGGTGCATTCCTGTCCCAAAAATTTAATTTTTCTTTATTAAAAATTTTTGACTTCAGTTTATAATATCTATGGGAAATATCTATGTAGTGATTTTGGACACTGTTTGACAGAGCCTCAACAACATCTCCCTCAATGTTATTAGCAAGATTTCTTGCATCAACTGGATTTTCATAATTTCTCCATTTATCATTAGTAATTTTATCTTTAGCTAAAGTATTAGTTATGAAAGTGAAGGTTTTAGAATTGTCTTTAAAGACAGAGCCAATACTTTCAGCTGCTTTTTTTCTAATTGAACCATCTTGATCAGTTAATAAATTTAACGCTTCAGAACTATTAACTTCTTTATTGTCAATTAGAAATTTTAAATCATTAATTTTTTCCTCAAAGAAACGAACCCAAGAGGAATTCGCTGTCATACTTTTATCTAATAAAATTCTTTCACTTTCTTCATTTAACTGATGTTTACTAAATCTTCTAATATTTATTAGCCAGCTCTTATATTTAAAAGTGTTAATAAGAATTTTTTCAAAATCATCGTCGTTGAAGTTATTAATAGTATTGGTGAAAAAAATTAAATCTCCACTGATTTCTGTCATTTCTTCTGAAATTTTTTGATAAAATTGAACAATTTTTGGATCGTTCATATTGGTCGCATAAATTAAAAAAGCATAACATTCTAATTTAGCTGAAATTTCACACCCTTTTTCAAACTCTGAAACAACTACATCAAAGTTTTGAGAAAATTCTAAGATTTTTGCGTTGTACTTATTACTAAAGGAAGAAACGAATTTTTTAAATAAAGTTATATCTTTTTCAACTTGAGGATCTTCGTAAGAATCATAAAAATCTTTTAAATTCCAGTTTGGTAATTTTTCAGTCATTATTTATTACCGCTAAATTCTTTTTTTTGATCAGAGGTTGCTTCATTTTGATATTTATCTTTCCATTCAGGATAAGGCATTCCATATATTATCTTTCTTGATTCTTCGTAATCTAGATCAATTGAGATTTCTTTGGCGTATTTTGCGTACCACTTTGATAGGCAATTACGACAGAAACCACTCAAATTCATTAAATCAATATTTTGAACATCCGTTCTTTCTTTCAAGTGAGAGATTAGATGATCAAGAACTTTTGCTTTAATTAATAATTCGTTTTCTTTTGATATTTTGTTCATGATTATTTATTAATATATGATATCTCTTTATATTAAAATGAAACAATTAAAAAATCGTAATAGAAAAGCAAAAATAGTAGCAACACTAGGTCCTGCCTGTGAGACTGAAGAAATGATTGAAAAGTTATTTCTTAAAGGTGTTGATGTTTTTAGATTAAACTTTAGCCATGGTTCTCATGGAGATCACATAAAAAAAGTAAAAATTATAAGAGAATTAGAAAAAAAATACTCTAGATACATCTGTATTTTAGGAGATTTACAAGGACCGAAGTTTAGAGTTGGGAAATTCAAAAATATAAAAGAAATTTTAAAAAAAGGTCAAGAATTTGTATTTGATACTAATAAAGCAGATGGAGACTCTAAGAGAGTTTACCTATCTCACAAAGAGATTTATCAGTCTATATCAAAGGGTCAGAGGCTTTTAATTAATGACGGTAAAATTAGACTTATAGTTAAATCGACCAGTAAAAACAAAATTAAATGTTCTGTTACTGCCGGTGGTGAAATTTCAGATAATAAAGGTTTAAATATTCCTGATACAAAATTGAAATTAAAAATCATTACACCTAAAGATAAATTGGATTTAGCTTTAGCTATTAAGCTTGATGTTGATTGGATTGCCCTCTCTTTTATTC
>CAYZPP010000145.1:0-3572 GCA_964480315.1 uncultured Alphaproteobacteria bacterium
TTGTTTATATCTGAAGTCAAAAGATCAATTAATAAAATTTCATTTTTCATTTGAGATGTATCTTTCGCAAGTTCAAGAATTATTTTGCTACATGCTAGACTTGCAACAAAACCAGCTACGGGCCCAATCATAGCACTGTTTAAACATCTATGATTAATTTTATTAATATTTGGAAATAAACATTTAAAACAAGAAGTTTTATTACTTATTAGATAATTCTGAGAAAAAAATATTCCCTCACTAGAATTAATCGAAACAGAACTATAGGTAATAGATTTAGCTTTAGCGAATAGCGAACTATTAATTTTAGTCTTATAGCTGTCGGAACAATCAAATATAAAATCAATATTATCAAAATTATCTTTTTCTAAGAATTTTTCAAATGATATAGGGTGTTGAATAATTTTAGTTACACTATTAATATTCGATAAAACTTGCTCAGTAATCTCAGATTTATATCCATTAATATCCTTCTTATTATAATTAATTTGCCTATGAAGATTAGATAAAGACACTTTATCAAAATCTAATAATGTAATAGAGCCAATACCTGCTCTTACTAAGTATTGAGAAGCAATTGTGCCAAGCGCGCCTAGTCCAATTAATAAAATATGTTTATTAAATAAATTATTTTGACCGTTTTCAGAAATACCCGGTACTAGTAATTGTCTACCAAATTCTTCTATAATTTGATTTTCAGTTTGTTCCTGTAGATCCAAATCCACCTTCACCTCTATCAGTCTCTGACAGCTCATTAACCTCTATTAACTCTATTCTAGTAAATTGTGTAACGACCATTTGAGCAATACGCATCCCATTTGTAACAATGAAATTATTATTACTGTGATTAATCAAAATTATTTTAATTTCACCTCTATAATCTGCATCAATAGTTCCTGGTGAATTTAATACTGTTATCCCATTCTTTAAAGCAAGACCACTTCTTGGACGTATTTGCACTTCGAACCCTTTCGGTATTTCAAAATGTAATCCAGTTGGAATGAGCTTTGTTTCGCGGGGTTTAATTTTTATAACTATGTCTTGAATGAATGCCCTAATATCCATACCCGCACTATTAATTGTTTCATATTTTGGTAAAGAAATAGAATTATTCAGAATCTTTACTTTAACAGTTGTCATTGCTTTAATATTCATCAGAATTTCTAATTATATGCTGAATCATTTTTTTTGCAAAATTCTTCTTCGTTTGATATCCAATATTTGTCCATTCCAATTCACGATTTAATATAAGTCCATTATTTCTATTACTGGAAAAAATCTTATTATTTCCTAAAGGAAAATTTAGAACTAAAAAGTCACAATTTTTATCAATTAATTTTTTTTTAGCATAGTTTTTGTAATTATTTGTTTCATAAGCAAATCCCACAACAATTTTTGGTCGTTTTTTCATAGTGGAAATAGAATATAAAATATCAGGATTTTTAACTAAATTTAAATTTAAATTCTCTTTTTTCTTTATTTTTATAGAACTAATTTTCTTCACTCGGTAGTCGGAAACAGCAGCATTAAATATCGCTAAATCCACACTTGAGTGTTTTTTTGCGAAACTGAGCATTGATTTTGCAGTAGTAGTCTCAATATATCTTACATAGGGAGAAACAATTTTTTTAGCAGTTATATGTCCACATAAACAAATTGTTTTAATTTTATTCTTAATAAGTTGTTCAATAATGGCTGTACCTTGTAATCCTGAAGACTCATTCGAAATATAACGAACAGGATCTAAGTATTCCCTAGTTGCACCAATAGTAATAAGAGCTGACTTCAATTATTTAAGTTGATTTAATATTTCTGTTGGCTCAACTAATCTACCACTTCCATATTCACCACATGCGAGTGTGCCTGTATCAGGACCAATAAAAATATGGCCATTTTCTATGCAATGATTAACATTTTTTTGAATCATAGGGTTTGCCCACATTTCCTTATTCATTGCTGGTGCGAAATAAATTAATTTATTAGCAGCAATCATACAGGTTGAAGCTAAATCATCACAAATTCCTTGAGAAAACTTTGATACTATATTTGCGGTTGCTGGATAAACCACTATATGAGTATTGTCCCTTGCTAATTCTATATGACCTATATTTTGCTCCATATCTAAGTCAAATAGCTCTGAATAAATTTTCTTTTTACTTATACCCTCAATTAATAATTTCGATATAAATTTAAATGTGTTTGCAGTGGCAATAATTTCAAATTCAATATTATTTTTCTGTATAATTCTAATAAGGTCAAGTGCTTTGTAGCACCCAACACTGCTAGATATGATTAATAAAATTTTCATTACTTTTTAAATATATATATGCTGTTAGAGCCTGAAAGAAAATCAATAGTTTTTTGGTGTGTTAATCCTGCTGATTCTACTTGCCTTATGATGACCTCTTGACTTGGAAATTTTTGAATACTTTCTGCTAAATACTTATAGCTATGCCTATCTTTAGCAACAATACTTCCAATCAATGGAAGCCAGTCATTTAAATATAATTTAAAAGGTTTTATAAGTAGCTCTCTTTTTGGCGTACCAAATTCCATGAATAAAAAGTACCCATTCTTTTTTAAACATCTTGCAATTTCTTTGAAGCCTTTATTTTTATCTTCAAAGTTTCGAACACCATATGAGCAAGAAATCATCTGAAAATAATTTTTTTTATAAGGCATTTTTTCTACAAAGCCTGTCTCATAATGGATTAATTTTTTTGAATTTTTTTTCTTTGATAGAGTGTGCATTTCATAAATAGGATCTATCGCAAATAAGTTATTGGTTCTGTTAAGTGAATTAAAAATATCACCGGTTCCGCTAGCAATATCTAAGATATTCTCAGAGGATTTATGTAGCTTCTCAATAAGGTTCACATAGTACTTTTTCCAAAGTCTATGAGCTCCTAAACTCATAACATCATTCATTAAGTCATATTTTTCGTCGGCAACTTTTTTAAAAATATCTTTTACATTATATTTGATTGATTTATCTTGTTTGTTCATGCCTGAGCTCCCCGAAGTAGAAACAACAATAAGATACTTATCTTTAAAAGTTAAAGAAAAAAAAATAATCAAAATATTTAAATCAGATAAAAGACTAAGAAAAAATTTAACAATTACAGATATACTTAGCATTAATGGTCAAAAAATATCCGATATTAAAAGAATCGCCAAATACATCATTATTGAACTCCATAATAATAAATACCTAGTAATTCATTTAGGAATGAGCGGCAGATTAAAATATTTACCTTTAGGACATAAAACTGAAAAGCATGATCATTTAATCTTTACATTTAATAACTTTTTAATTGTTTTCAATGATCCTAGAAGGTTCGGAATGACTTTTCTATTATCTAATTTAGAAATGCTTGATGATTTTTTTTACCATTACGGCTACGACCCTCTTAAAGATAAAATAAAATTACCAGTTTTATTTAAATTACTACTGAAAAAGAGAATAACTGTTAAGCAAATGCTATTAGATCAAAGATATTTTGTTGGAATAGGGAATATTTATGCAAATGAGATACTTTTCCTGTCAAAAATTTCCCCCGAAAGACCTATTA
>CAYZPP010000146.1:0-3565 GCA_964480315.1 uncultured Alphaproteobacteria bacterium
TTGCCCTAGTTTACCATCTGAACCCATGGGAGGCATAGTTTCAACCCAAGATAAAAATCCAATCTTTGGTTTTTTAACATCATTTAATTTATAAATAATGTTAGTTAAATCACTTTCAAGGTAAGACCCTCTTGAGGGATCAAAAAATGCAATTTTTTCTGAATCGTCCGTTGAATTAGTTGCCGTTAGTCCAAAAAATAATTTTGTACCGTCCTGACCAATAGGAAACCCTTGCAATCCAGATCTCTCAGCCTGATCTTCTTGGTCTGAAAAAGGCTCAGGATTTATAATATTTAAATTAATATTTTTATTAGAAAGATTAACATACCTTTTTAATAATCCTTCTATTTGTGTCGCATAACTTTGTATCATTGGAATAGTCTTAGCAACACCACGGGAATAATAAAAATTTACTGTCATAGGTTCTTCAATACTTTTTAAAACAGATTTAGTACCCTCAGAAACAGAAAAAGTTTTACTTTCCGTAAGATCCAATCCTATATTTAAGTTTATTTTAAGATTGATATAATTAATCGACAGAAAAATAACAACAATACTTATGACTGATACTAAAAAAGGTTTTTTAGTTAATAATTTATTGATCATGAATTATCCGAAAGTTTAAGAACTGTTAAAAAATTCCATAAAAAAATAAAAGATATAAAAAATACGAAAGAACTAAGAGAAAAATAGCCGCTTTGGATTGTCGTAAAGTGAGACAGAAAACTGAAATTAGATATCAATTCTAAAAACTCTAAGGGTAAAAAAGAAGAAAATACGTTTATGATCAATGGAAATCCCGCAATAGTAAATATGAAAGACGCAGCTATGGATATGATGAAAGCTATAATCTGATTGTTTGTAAGGGATGAAAAAAATATTCCTAAAGAGACATAGCCCCCGGCCATTAATATACATCCAAAATAGGCACCTAGGATTAAGAGATTATCAGGGTCACCTAAATAGCAAGTTGTTATCCAAATCGGAAAAGTAAGAATAATAGCTAGGCTAACAAAAATCCAAGTTGCAAAAAATTTACCTAAAACAATTTTCCATAAAGGAATAGGTAGGGTCATCAGCAACTCTATAGTCCCCATTCTTTTTTCTTCAGACCAGCTTTTCATCGTTACAGCTGGGATGAAGAACATAAAAATCCAAGGAATATAATTGAAAAAATTAGTCAAATCCGCGACTCCCGTTTCAAAGTATTGACCAAAATAAAATGTAAGAGACATGCAAGTAACAATAAATATTGCTGTATATATATAGGCTACCGGAGTAATGAAAAATGATTTTAGTTCTCTCTTTATAATTGGGTTAATGCCTTTTATCATTGTGGAGATCCTCTAAAGACTTTAACAGATTTTTTACTTTTACTTTTACTTTTTTTTAATTGAGTGGGAGTACCTTCAGATATTTTTTCATTAGTTACTACAAGCTCTCGAAAAACTTCATCTAGGTTTTTGCCTTTTCTTTTTTTTAATTGAGCGGGAGTACCTTCAAATATTTTTTCACCATTATTGATAATTAGACATTTATTACAAACCTCAGGTACTTCATCTAAAATATGAGTAGATATAATGATAGCTTTCTTCTTTGAGAGATCTTTTATCAGCCTTCTCACTTCAAATTTTTGAAGTGGGTCTAGTCCGTCAGTAGGCTCATCAAGTATCAAAATTTTAGGATCATGGATTAGAGCTTGAGCTAGACCGACTCTTCTTTTATATCCTTTAGATAATGTTTCTATAGGAACGTCTTTAATATCATCTAGCTGTAGATCTAATAAAATGTTCTGAATTTTTTCTTCAACATTTTCTAAATTTCTCACTTCTGCTACATATTTAAGATACAGATATGCCGAAAAATCCTGATAAAGAGGAACTCCTTCTGGAAGATAGCCGATTAAACTTTTAGATCCAATTGGATCATCATTAATATTTATTTTGTTAATATGCACACTTCCGCTATCAGGTTTAAGAAACTGCGTAATAACTCTCATTGATGTTGTTTTACCAGCTCCATTAGGACCTAAAAATCCCATAACGTCGCCAATTTTAATTTCAAAGGAAAGCTTATTAATAGCCTTAAATTCTCCAAAGGATTTTGTAATATTTGTAACCTTAAGCATTAGGTCACATAAAATAGTTACTTTATTGCAAATATTCAATAGAGAAAATGAAGCTAGCTCCGGAGGAATATTATAAGGAATAGGAATATTTGGAACTAGCTTCTTAGTAAGATAAAACTAACATTAGCCTTTTATAGATTATGTTGAATTGTTTAAAAGATATAGCTGATGTGCGCTATCAGCATAATAAATTCATTCTTTGAAAAGACTCTTTATCTCTTTGTATAGCTTGGTTGAGCACACTGACCCACATAAATATAGTTTTTTTTGAATATTATAGAATTTGGGGTCTGCCCAATATAACAATTCTTTAATTTCTTTTTTGCAGATATGGCAGATTTCCTTATTCATGGAAATAAAAGTACAAATTAAAATACAAAAAGAAAGAAAATTTAAAAGTCAAATTCCACGATTCTGCTTTCTTCAATAGGTTCAGGATCAAAGAAATCAAGGGTTTTTAACAGTTTGTTCTCTAGACCAAGTATTTCATCAACATATTTGGTCATTAATTTATTAGGGCTCGCGTGTGGAGCTATTTTCATGAGTTTTTCTACGTGTAAATCTAAATTATCAGGGTCAAGTTTACATATCAAACCTAAAGAAGTCGCCGTAGATCTACTTATGCCCATGTGGCAGTGAATAATAATAGGCTTAGATTGATCCCAATCACTAGTAAAATCTAAAAGTTTTTGAACATCTTCTTTTTCAGGCAATCTAAAACCATCTCTCGGTTCAGATATATCATCAATTAACATTTTTAGATGACGGCTTGGATTTAATCCTTGAGGAGTTTCAGGAGAAAAATTTTTATTAATAATAGTAAGCATCATATCTGGTTTATAGGTCTCTACAGCATTTTCTATATCTGCTAGTCCGCATATTATTATTTTTCTCATCATATAATTTTTAAGAATTTATTTTTTAATTATAAAAAAAATGTAACATACTAATTTATAATGACAAATAAATTAGAAAACCTAAAAAACTATTCATCAATTGTTGCTGATACTGGCGACATAGATAGTATCAGAAAATTCTCACCTGAGGATTGCACAACAAATCCTTCGCTAATTTTTAAGGCTGTGGAATCCAAGAAATATCAATCTCTAGTTGATAATGTTATAAAGCATTCAAAAAGTAGGAAATTTAATTCCTCTTCAGATAAAGTCGATTATATAGTTGATCAATTAGCAATTACTTTTGGAATAGAATTAGCGAATATTGTCCCTGGTTATATTTCGACTGAAGTAAATGCTGATTTATCTTTTGATACAAAAGCTACAGTAGAAAAAGCACATGAAATTATCAATAATTATGAACAGTCAGGTATAAAAAAAAATAGAATACTAATTAAAATAGTTGGAACATGGGAGGGTATTCAAGCAGTAAAACAATTAGAGTCAGAAGGAATTAGTTGTAATTGTACTTTAATTTTTT
>CAYZPP010000147.1:0-3548 GCA_964480315.1 uncultured Alphaproteobacteria bacterium
AATCAATTAGAAAAGTTATCTTATCAAGCTCAAGAACTATCAAACCAAGCTAATAATATAGCTTCTACTTTAATGGAAAGCTCAAACGATCACGGAGATTTTTTAGTATTTGGTTTTACAGTATTAATCCTTGCATGTTTCGTAGGTTATTATGTTGTTTGGTCTGTAACCCCAGCATTACATAGTCCTTTAATGGGAGTTACTAATGCTATTTCTTCAGTAATTATAGTGGGAGCTTTATTAGCCGCTGGACCTATAGACTCTTCACTTTCTAAAATATTCGGACTCATTGCCGTCACATTAGCTGCAGTGAATATATTCGGTGGGTTTGTTGTTACAAATAGAATGTTATCTATGTTTAAGAAGAAACAATAATTATCATGTCCAATATATCTTCAGTCCTTTATCTAATTTCAGCGGTTCTATTTATTTTATCTCTAAGAGGTTTAAGTCATCCCACTACAGCTAGAAGGGGTAACTTTTATGGTATGCTTGGAATGGCAATTGCTATTGGTACTACCGTAGCTTCCCCAGGTGTTTTAAGTTATAAAGAAATTGTTATAGCTTTTGCAATAGGCGGTCTAATAGGAAGTACAATTGCCTTAAAAATTCAAATGACAGCCCTTCCTCAGTTAGTGGCTGCATTTCATAGTTTAGTCGGTTTAGCTGCAGTTTTCGTTGCTGGATCAGCTTTCTACAATCCGGGTGCATTTGATATTGGTTCTGTGGGAGCTATTCCTACAGGAAGTTTAATTGAGATGGCTGTAGGTACAGCGATAGGTGCAGTCACTTTCACTGGTTCAATTATTGCATTTGGAAAATTACAAGGAATTGTTACCGGAAATCCTTTAGTTTTTAAAGGGCAACATTTTATTAATCTTCTTTTAGGCCTTACTATCATTGGTCTAATTGTAAAATTTTGTTTAGTACAAACACCAGAATATTTTTGGCTAATTGTTTTAGCTTCATTTGCGATTGGATTTCTTTTAATCTTACCAATTGGTGGAGCAGATATGCCAGTTATTGTATCAATGTTAAATTCATATTCTGGATGGGCTGCTGCAGGTATTGGCTTTACCCTATCAAACAACCTATTGATTATTACTGGCGCCTTAGTCGGCTCTTCAGGAGCTATTCTGAGTTATATTATGTGTAAAGGTATGAATAGATCATTCTTCAATGTTTTACTTGGAGGTTTTGGTGGAGAGCAAGCCGCTGCTAGCTCTGGAGAAAAAGATGAACGTCAACCAAAACAAGGAAATGCAGCTGACGCAGCATTCATGATGAAAAATTGCTCTAGCGTTATCATAGTTCCCGGTTATGGAATGGCTGTAGCTCAAGCCCAACATGCATTAAGAGAAATGGGTGATATATTAAAGAAAGAGGGAGTAGAGGTTAGGTATGCTATTCATCCTGTAGCCGGAAGAATGCCAGGGCATATGAATGTCTTGCTGGCTGAAGCTAATGTTCCTTATGATGAAGTTTTGGAATTAGATGAAATTAATAGAGATTTCTCAAGTACTGATGTTGCTTTTGTAATAGGAGCGAATGATGTAACTAATCCAGCAGCTAAAACAGATAAGACAAGTGCCATATATGGAATGCCTATTTTAGATGTTGAAAATGCAGGACAAGTATTTTTTATTAAAAGAGGTATGGCAAGTGGTTATGCTGGCGTTCAGAACGAATTATTCTTTAGAGATAATACTTTGATGCTTTTTGGTGATGCTAAGAAGGTCTGTGAGGATGTTATTAAGGGATTAGAAAATTAGTCGAATTTCTTTTTTCTCATCAGTTTCTTAAATCTTTTTTCAGACTCTTTACGTTCGAGTAGTTTTCTTTCAGATGGTTTAAGATAGTTTTTTCTAAGTTTAAGCTCTTTGAATATACCTTCTCTTAATAATTTTTTCTTGAGCACACGAATAGCTGCTTCAATATTATTATCTCTTACTTGAACTTCTATAGACAATCTAATAACCTCATAAGGCCGTAGTTATATATAAAACATGATGTCAAAGCAAGAAAAAATAGTTAATCAATTTATCAGGGATGTTCCTAAATTTGGATGGTCTAGAGATACTCTGCTTGGATCAGCTAAAAAATTAAAGATCTCCACATCTATTTTAGCCAAAGAATTCCCCAGTTTTGAAGCAGATATTTTAAAATTCATTATTTCTCAAAATAATCAGAAAGTGGAAAAATCATATAAGTCTTTTAACCATGATCGTCTAAGAATGAGAGATAGAATAAAAACTATATTAGAACTTAAGTTTGAAACTAACCATCACCTTAAGGATTCTCTTCCGGAAATGCTTAAAAATCTTATAAAGCCTGGTAATTTATTTAGTTCATTAAAATTATTAAATCAAAATAGTGATTTTATTTGGAATTTAGCTGGAGATAACGCTAATGATTTTAACTATTATTCAAAAAGAGGATTATTATCAATTGTCTATCTATCTACCCTTATCTATTGGCTTAATGATAGTTCAAATAAAATGATTGGGACTAAGTCTTTTATAAGTAGAGCGGTAGATGGTGTTGTAGACGGAATGTCTAAATTAAAGCAATTATCTATTCTTAAAACATTAGCTCAAAATTTTTTAGATAAAAGAACTAGGCCTACAGGATAAGATTAAGGTCTGGCTGTAATTCCGCCATCAATAATTAGTTCAGTTCCTGTGGTGTAAGCACTCTCATCGCTTAATAAGAACATTACCCCAGAAGCAACGCCATCTGGCTGAATAATTTTTTTAATTGGCATAAAATCTTTCATTTTTTTTTTCGCCTTAGGGTTTTTTTTCCATCTATCCTGCATTGGGGTCTCAATAGCACCTGGCAAGATAGTATTAGAACGAATATTGAAAGATCCATATTGAATAGCTAAAGATTTAGAAAATCTAATCATGGCAGCTTTTGAAGCGCCATAAGCATCCTGAGGTTTATCATCTCCTGATAATGCATCTATTGAAGAGATGTGGACCATAGAGCCAAATTTATTTTTTTTCATTTTAGGTACAATAATCTTTATTAAATAAGCCATGGTCTTTAGATTTATTTCAAAAACTTTATCCCAAATATCTAAATCCATTTCTTCAGCAGATTTATCTTTATCAAACCATAGAACGCCAGTTGCATTTACTAAATAATCGATACTTTTAAATTTCTTATAAAAAGAGTTAATTATTTTTTCAGTTTCACTAAAATCAGTTAAATCAATCTTCTGATAATCAAAAAATTTATTTTTGAGAATTTTATTTGGAGGTTCCTTAATATCTAAAGCTAAAACATGAATTTTTTCTTTAATTAGTTTTTCTACTGTGGATAACCCAACGCCACCTGAACCACCCGTAACTACGGCAGTTTTGCCTTTAAAATTTAGTTTCATTTATATTTTAAATTATACAGTTTAGTGACAAACTCAATCATCTTGTAATTTGTACTTTAGTTAATAATTTTTCTAATATAGATTTTCTAGCAGAGAATAATAAATTATATAAATATGCAAAAAACAATTACACCAATTAATAACACTCTATATTTAGAAA
>CAYZPP010000148.1:0-3545 GCA_964480315.1 uncultured Alphaproteobacteria bacterium
ATGCTGCAGATTGGTCTAATCCTGTGATGGATTTAGCTTTTGGTTTTTATAAAGTTGCTAAATATTGTTATTATCCAGATTTTAAAAAACCAACGGTTTCTATTTCACTTGGATTTAATCTAGATAAATGGAATAGCCTTTCGTCTCAACATCAGTCAATTATTCAATCTGCTTGTCAGGCTGAAAATCAAGAGATGCTTTCAGATTTTATGAACAAAGAAGTTTTTGCTATTGAAAAACTTAAGTCTTTAGGGGTGGTATTTAAGAAAGTTCCTAACGAAATAATAATTCAAGCTAGTAAAAATGTTGAATCCGTTATTGACAGTTATGCTTTAGACGAAATATCAATTAAAGTAAGAGATAGTTATTTTAGATTCCTTGATAACAGAAAGAAATTTAGCAATTTTGATATTTCAAACTATCTAAATACAAGAAAAATCTAACGTTTATTTAACCTAAAAAATGAAAGCAGCTTTTCAATACCTGAAAAATTTGACTCGAGTCTAGCATAAACACTATCAATTTTACCAATATGCTCATCTAAACGGAGATAAAGCTTATCTATTTTTTTTTCTAAATTTGCAATCTTAGCATCCTTAGTAGCTAGTATTTTAGATTTAGACGATACTTTTTTGATTATTTTTTTTTTCTTTGAAGCCATAATAATTTTAATTTATAGAAAAAATATTAAAATGAAACTGAGATTAAGTATATTTTTCATTTATTTCAGGAATCCAATTTTGTATTTTTTTAATTCTATTACCTGGAGTAGGGTGAGTTGATAAAAACTCTGGAGGAGTTCTACTTTTACTTGCCTCCTCCATTCTTTCCCATACACCAATTGCTGCTGTATTGTCATATCCAGCCAAAGTCATGAATATAAGACCTAAGTAATCAGCTTCAGATTCTTGAAGTCTCCCAAAAGGTAAATTAATACCCAATTGGATAAAGTAATCATCAACTCTACTAGCTCTAAGAGCACCATCTAGAACATTGTCTAATATAGTCGTTCCGACATTTAATAATAACGCCTGGCTTGCTCTTTCTACGGAGTGCTTAGCTACCGCATGTGCAATTTCATGACCCATAACTGCTGCCATTCCGTCTTCATTTTTAGTTATTTGTAATATACCTGTGTAAAAAGCGATTTTACCTCCGGGCATACACCAAGCATTGAGAGTATCATCCTCTATTAAGATGAATTCCCAATCAAAATCATTTATCAATTCAGGCTTACCTAAACTTAAAAAATACAACTCCACAGCCTTGGTAATCCTTATTCCTACAGAATTTAACTGACGATTAAAAAGTTTATTTTTACTGAGTTTGCTGTCTTTTTTAATATTTTGATAAGCACTATAGGCTTTTTGATTAATCACAGATTCTGGATATATTGATAATTGCATTCTATCTGTGATAGCCACCTGCGTACAAGATGAAAGTAAAAAAGGAGCGCAGCAACTACATCCCAATTTTTTTAAAAAAGCTCTTCGGTTTTGATTCACAAATGTAGTATATTCCAACATCTATAATCATGGCAACCTGTTATCTAAATGGAAAGTACTTACCTTTATCGAAAGCTAATATAAGTATAACAGACAGAGGTCTTCAATTTTCAGATGGGATATACGAAGTAATAGGAGTTTATGATAATAAATTAATTGATATTGACCTCCATCTTAAGAGATTAAAAAGATCCCTTAAGGAGATAAAAATCAAAATTAATTTAACATCAGAAGATATTTTAAAAATTTCTAATAAATTAAAAAAAAAAGATAAATTAGATTATGGGATAATTTATATACAAATTACTCGAGGTAATCAAAATCCAAGAGATCATAAATATACTGATAATTTAAAGCCAAATATTATGATTTATTCAATTTTTAAAAATTTAAAACTTAATGATCAACTTTCTTTAAAAGGAGTCCCTGTTATTACTTATCCTGATATAAGATGGTTAAGGCCTGACATTAAAAGTATTTCTTTACTAGCAAATATCATGGCAGTTAACAAAGCTAAAGATATGAAATGTTACGAAGCCATACTATATGATAAAAATAATAATATTACAGAAGGTAATTCTTCTAGTATTTGGATTGTTAAGGGTAAAAAATGCATCACTCATCCTTTAACTGTAGAAATATTAAACGGGTGTACGAGACACAAATTAATAGATATTATTAAAAAAAAAGGATTAATTTTTGAAGAAAAAATTTTTAATAAAAAATTATTATTCAAATCAGATGAAGTTTTCATGACTAACGCATCTAATTTTATTATGCCTATCGTAAAAATTGATAAAGAAAAAATTGCCGATGGAAAATCTGGTCCTATTTCATTATTGCTAAGAAATGAATACATAAAAACGATTTGATTATGAAAATTATATTTTGTTTTTTTTTTATATTTATTTTCCATAATTCTTATTCGGAAGAACAAAAAATTTATTTAGCCGGCGGTTGTTTTTGGTGTCTTGAGGAAGCTTTCCAAGATAAAAAAGGCATTATATCTGCAATTTCTGGTTATTCTGGAGGTCATACAATTAATCCTACCTATAAAGAAGTTTCTCGAGGGGGCACAGGCCATATAGAGGCACTAGAAATAATTTATGAAGATAAAATTATAAGTACAGATCAAATCTTTAATATTTTTTTTCGAAACATTGACCCATTTGATGGTAGAGGACAATTTTGTGACAGGGGATATCACTATCAGAGTGCTATCTTTATTAGTAATGAAAAAATAAAAAATTTAAGTGATGAATATATTTTAATAATAGAGAATTTATATAATCAAAAAGTTCAAACCTTGCTCTTAGATTTTGATAAATTCTATAATGCGGAAGATTATCATCAAGATTATTATATAAAAAATCCTATTCGATATAATTATTACAAAAAAAGCTGTGGAAGAACTCAACGCTTAAAAAAGATATCTCTTCAAATTAATGGGTAAAATTCTTATAATATTTTTTTGCTTTCTTTTAATTTTTTATTTTTTATTTGGCAGTAAATTAAATCCTAAAAATAAAAGGAACATGATCATATTATTTATAATAATAATTGGTTTTTTTTTAATTTTTACCGGTAAATTAAGTTTTCTTCCTGTTGCTCTTGCTCCAGCATTATTATTTTTTAGAAAAATTACAGGATTATTAAGCATATTAAATTTTTTTTCGCGCTCTTCTTTTGGTAAAAAATTTAGTCCAAGTTTTTCTACGTCTTATTTAAATTTTAAAATTGATTTAAATTCAAAGCTAGTCTGTATCAAAATTTTAAAGGGCTCTTTTATAGGAAAGGAATTTTCCTCACTTTCTCAAAAAGACAAGAATCTTTTAATAGGGGAATTAAATAAAAATGACCTCAAAGGCCATAATTTATTAAAAATGATTATAGCTCAATCGGGATTTTCTCAGAATCAATCATCAAATAACTACGAATTAACTGAAATTAATGCTTATTCTATCTTAGGTCTCGAAAAAGGGGCTTCTAATGAAGATATAAAAAAAGCATATTATAGCTTGATGAAGAAGTTTCATCCTG
>CAYZPP010000149.1:0-3542 GCA_964480315.1 uncultured Alphaproteobacteria bacterium
TTTAATATAAAGTTGAGGAATAGTAGGCCAATCTGAATAAGCTTTAATTCCTTCTCGGATATCATCTTCCTCTAAGACATTACAGTGTCCAAATTCAACACCACATTTTTTTAAAATAGCGCTTGATACTGATGAAAATCCACACATTGGAAAATCAGGATTACCTTTCATAAATAAAAATACATCTTTTGAATTAATTAAATCTTCTATTTTACTTTTTAATACGTTGTCTAGTTCCATTTTATATTCCTTTCGTTTGCAATTGCATTGCGTGTAACTCTTTATCCATTAAACCATTTAAAGCCTTGTAGACAAGTTGATGTTGCTGAACTCTGTTTAAATCATTAAATACCTCAGACTCAATAAAGACAGAATAATGATTATTATCGCCAACTAAATCCTTAACCTCAATACGAGCTTCGGGAAATTTATTTTTTAACAAATTTTCTAATATGGATTGCTCTATGGTCATAATTTTAATTTTTTATTTTATCACTAAAAATATTTAAATACTCATCATATATACTATTAAAATTAAGCTTAGAATTATTTATTTCAAGTCTCTTATTTGTAACCACACCAAGATTTTTAATATTGACCCCAAGTGATTTCGCTTTATTTAATACTTTTTCATATTTTTTACTGTTGATAACTACAATATATCCAGCAATACACTCAACGAATAGATCCAATTCATTTTCAATTTTGATTGAAAAACCTAGCTCATTTTTAATCATTTTGATAAGACTATGTATAATACCTCCCTTTGAAATATCATTACAACTTTCTATTAGATTGCTGTTAAAGGATTCGAAAAGAAAATTCTTATGTTTATTTTCTAACTTAAAATCAGGATCACAAATATCATTAAAAGCACTAATTTCAGTAAATCCCAATTGATCCTGAAGGAAATAAGGACTATTTTTTGGAGACAGAAAACTTCCGATCATTAGTATTTGCTGATCATTTTTTTGAAAAATATTAGAGATTATTTTCTTATAATCTGAATTATATCCAACACAGCCAATTACAGGAGTAGGCTTGATAGGTTCATCATTGGTTTGATTATATAAAGAAACATTTCCTGAAACTATAGGAGTATCAAAGTATAGAGCGGTTTCTTTTAAGCCATTTAAAGACAATACTAATTCACCCATAATATTCTGATCTAGTGGGCTTGCAAAATTAAGGTTATTGGTTATAGCCATAGGCTTAAGATTAGAAGCTATTAAGTTTCTATAAGATTCACATACTGTTAGACACATGCCTTTTTCTGGGTTTATCCTGATGTATAAAGGGTTACAGTCTGTTGTTGCTCCAATTGCCTTATTAGAGTTGTGTATTTTAACTATACCGGAAGATAATCCTGGCTCATTAATTGTGTCCCCCATTACAGTTGAGTCGTATTGATCATAGACCCAACCTTTATGTGCATAGTTTATATTTTTTAAAATATTATTTAGGCATTTCTCAAGGTTTAATTTTGATAAATCAAATTCCTTATCTTTTCTTTTTAATGGAAGATTAAAGGGTCTGTCGTATTCAGGTGCCAAATCCACAATAATATCAACAGGTAGATCAACTACTATTTTACCTTCAGATTTAAATATAACTCTTTTTGTATTCGTAATTTTCCCAATGACCTCATAGTCTATTTGCCATTTTTCTAAAATGTTTTTAACTTTTTCATCATTTTCTTCAAGAATAACTGCAAGCATTCTCTCTTGGCTTTCTGATAAAAGTATTTCATAAGCGCTCAAAGGCTCCCTTAATGGTATTTTATCTAAATTGATTTCTACACCTAAATTTCCTTTTGAAGCCATTTCAACACTTGATGATGTGATGCCTGCCGCCCCCATATCCTGCATGGATTCAATCAGTTTCGCATCCATCAATTCAAGACAACCTTCCATGAGTAATTTTTCCATAAAAGGATCACCTACCTGAACAGAAGGGCGCTTACTATCCTCATCATCTTCTGAAAAAACATCAGAGGCCATACTTGCACCATGGATACCATCCTTCCCAGTCTTAGAACCAATATAAACAATTAATGCTCCTAGTGTTTTAGGTTCAGAGTAAAATATCGCATCTTTTTGGACATGACCGATTGCCATAGCATTCACAAGGTTATTAAAGTTATAGGAGCTGTCAAATTCACATTCTCCACCTATATTTGGAATACCAATACAATTTCCGTAATGACCAATTCCTTTGACTACACCATTAACTAAGTACTTAGTTTTAAAGTTACCTAAATCTCCAAAACGAATTGAATTCAGAGTAGCTATAGGTCTCGCACCCATAGTAAAAACATCCCTAAGAATACCCCCTACACCTGTTGCAGATCCATTAAAAGGCTCAATATAGCTAGGATGATTATGACTTTCAATTTTGAATGCGATTGCATCATTATCCTCAATATCAATAATACCTGCATTTTCACCAGGACCTTGGATAACTATATTGTTAGAAGTTGGAAGTTTTTTAAGCCATTTTTTTGAAGTTTTGTAACAGCAATGTTCATTCCACATAGCGGAAAAAATACCTAACTCCTCAATAGTTAACTCTCTTTTAAGATAGTCATTGATCACACCGTATTCTTCCAAAGTTAAACCATGTTGTTTTATTAGATCAATATTCATGAAAGAAGAGACTCTAATATTAATTGACCATCTTGAGATTGGTGAAAATCCCGAAAGGCCCTTTCGGGATGAGGCATTAGACCAAGGACATTTTTTTCTTTATTTGTAATACCTGCGATATGATTTAGAGAACCATTAATATTTGACTCAATATTAGAATTACCATCCTTATCACAATAGAGAAAAGCAATTTGTTCGTTGTCGTCTAAAGATTTAAGTCCTTCTTTTGAATTGTAATAACTACCTTCATTGTGAGCTACTGGAATTGATAAAATTTTATTATTTTGAATTTTCTTATTAAAAAAATTATCATTACTTTTCTTGATATGACAATTTTTAGATATAAATTTTAGTTTAACATTTCTATTCAGCGCTCCACTCAGTAGTCCAATTTCAGTAAGAATTTGAAATCCATTACAAATTCCTAAAACGTACCCACCTTTTTTAGAATGTTTTAAAACCTCTTTAATAATAGGGCTCTTGGAAGCCATTGCTCCAGAACGAAGATAATCACCAAAACTAAAACCGCCTGGTATAATAATGATATCTACCTTAGGAATAGTCTGATCATTATGCCAAATTTTATGAGGGGCTTGTCCTGTGATTAGTTCCAAATAAATTTGAGCATCTCTATCGCAGTTTGAGCCAGGAAATGTTATCACGGCTGACTTTAAGGCCATTAAAGAACTTCGTATTCTTCAATAATATCGTTTACTAAAAGCTTACTACAAATATCTTTGATGTAAGTGCTTTTATTTTTAATGTCTTCAGGAAGGTCTAACTCAATTAACTTACCTTGGCGAACATTTCTACATTCACTGAAACCTAAATTATTCAAAGATTCCTCTATATTTTTTCCTTGAGGTTCTAGTATTTGTTTTTTTAATCTAACTAAAA
>CAYZPP010000150.1:0-3538 GCA_964480315.1 uncultured Alphaproteobacteria bacterium
TTAATTTTTGGAGGCTTAGGAACTACTATTTTTTTTTTTAAAATTTTTCTTTTTATTATTTTTTTTACTATTTTTTTTACAGTTTTTTTTACAGTTTTTTTTACAGTTTTTTTAGTTACTGCCTTTACTAGATTTTTTTTTGTAGCTGTTTTCTTTTTTAAAGTCATTTACTTCCACCCTTTTCACTAAAATATTTTTCAAATTTATGTTCTATATTTTCCCAATCCTTTGCATCCAAAGGCGGGTCTTTTTTGATTACAATGTTAGGCCAAATTTCGGAGTACTTAGTATTGAGTTCAAGCCATTTATTTGCATCTCCTTGTGAATCAGGAACTATTGCGTCAACAGGACACTCAGGCTCACAAACTCCACAATCTATACACTCGTCTGGATTAATAACTAGCATGTTTTCACCTTCATAAAAGCAATCTACCGGACAGACTTCTACACAGTCCATATATTTACATTTAATACATTTATCATTCACTAAATATGTCATTAAGATTTTTTTACTCTATTTCTTATACTGATAAAATCTTGATCTTCAATGCCTAATAAAATTGAAATTTTCCTAACAGTTGAAGTTTCTAGCACGTCTTCATTTCGATCTACAAGAAGAATTTCCCAGCAAATTTGGATTAATTTCTGTCTTTCAGGATATGATAGTATTTTTTTGATTTCTGAAGTTATTCTTGTTAAATCTATGTTAAAATGGCCTTTATCTCTTAATTTTTCAAACTCTAGGACGCTTATGGAATTTTTAATATCAAAAAAATCTTCTAGAAGTTTAGATGCGATTTGGATTTCATCATCTCTTATTTCATGATCTGCAGCAATTATTTCAAATATTATTTTATACAAAGAAGTAAAACGATTTTCTTTTTTTGTATTATCTGTTGTATTAGATTTCTGGAATAACTTTTTAAACATTTAATTTACTCAGATCGTTAAAGGGATTATTAAATAGCTGTTTATTTTTTTGAGGTTTCATATCTTTGATTTTGATACTATTTTTATTTTTTACCATCTTATTTTCATTCTTAATAATCTCCACTTTGTAGGATTTAAATACCATATGATCGTTATTCCCGACAGGTAAGATTTGCATTTTTCTAGCCATAAGTATTTCAATTAATTTTTCTTTTTTTATACCTAATAAGTTTGATAAATCAATCGGTAGAGCATAGGGGCCTCGGGTCTCTCTCTTAAATAAGATCTTTTCAAAATCATTAAAAACATCATATCTAATTAAGAAATTTAATTCTTTATAAAAACCAAGAAATTCATAAAGTTTTTGGTTATTGTTATTAAACATAATTGTTGAGTTTCCATCTTTAGGAATATAATCAGAAGTTTTAAATTTAAGATCATAAAATATAGACCATAAATAAAACTTCATTAGTATGAATTCAGGTCTAAGTAATTCAGAATTATAAATAACATTTTTACCTAATCTGAAACCCATTTCATGAATTTTTTTTCTAGTGACTTCTTCAATTTTTTTAAATTCATTGAGAATATTTTTTTTATATAAAAGATAATTGTTTTCTACTAATGAGAAACAAAAAGTTCTTTCTTCGGGCGTCTGATTTATCAGAGATAATTGTCCAGATAAATCAAGTTTATTAATTAAGTTTTCTAAAATCCAATTATTAATTTTATCATGAATTTTATCTATTTCTTTTGACGGTATAGTTTTTTCATCAAATAGTAATTTAATCTGCGGCTTATATATAAAATCTCCTTTAATGATTTCTGCGACATGCTCATCTCCCCATTTGATAAATAGCCCTTTAGTATAACCATCATCAGTTTCAACATATGAGAACTTTAGACTTTCTGACGGAGCATCAATAAAATTTACTATATGTAATAAGATTTCAGGCAAAATGTGTTCTACAATGATATTTTTATAATTTTCATTTAATATAGATTTAAATTTATCATAAAAATTCAATCTAAACCCCTGTAATTTTCCAATAATGTCATCTTTTATGAAAATATCATTATTATCGTCAATAGTTATATTTCTAGATGTTAAATTTAGATTTTGCACTATGGCGCTTTGATTCTTATCAACAAATTTTTGCAAAAGATTGTTATGTATTTCGTCTGATAGCCTATTTTCAATATCTTCTACGACTTTTATCCAATTTTTATTATTTAACCATCTGCTATGATTTGTTACATATAGCCAGGTCCTTGTTTCGTTTAAATTATAAATAAGGTCATTAATAGAGCCTTTGTAATCTTCTAATTTTTTAATATTAGTTTCTAAAAATAATTCAGATAACTTCCATTTATTTTCAGATAACTCCTCATAAATGTTTCTTAATAGAACTAGATGCTTTTCATCAGAGATATTTTGAAAATCCGGTATTCTACAAACCTCCCATAAGCTTTTTAGTTTTTCAGAATTGTTGATTATAAATTTTTTATTATACTCACCTAAAAATTTCATTAAGAATTTTTGATCAGATGCATCTTTTTTTAGAATAAGCTTATTGTGTAAGGGAACTTCTCTGAGAGACCGTATTAAATCATATGGTGATTTGAATGAAAGTATATGGTTTCTCCAATAAATTTTCTTTACAGGCTCAAATTTATTTAACTGAATATTTTCTATTGTTTCTTTATTTAAAAATCTTGCACTTGCGGTTGATCCAAAAAATCCACTTTTCGTATACCTGCCAGCTCTACCTGCAATTTGTGCAATTTCTAAATCATTAAGTGGTCTAACGTACTTACCATCAAATTTTTCTAAACTAGAAAAATAAACTTGTGTTATGTCTAAATTCAAACCCATACCGATTGCATCAGTAGCAACTATGTAATCAACATCTCCATCTTCATAAAGTTTAACCTGAGCGTTTCTAGTTTTAGGACTTAAGGCACCTACAACTAGAGCAACCCCTCCTTTAATAGTTCTTACTTGTTCAGCTATTTCATAAAGATCAATTAAATTAAAAGCAATTATAGCTGAACGTGGTTTTATATTTTGAATCTTTTTATGAGTTATAAATCTTAATTCAGAAAATCTATTTTTAAATTTAATTTCTGCTTCCGGTATCAATTCTTTAATTATATTTTCCATTACAGAAGATCCTAAAAAAATTGTTTTTAGCTCTCCACGCATATGTAACAATTTGTTTGTAAAAATATGCCCTCTCTCATAGTCACTAGCTAGTTGAATCTCATCAATGCAGATAAATTCAAAATTTATTTCTGGCAAAGATTCGACTGTACAAAAATAATATTTAGCATTTTTTGGAATTATTTTTTCTTCACCAGTAATTAATGCTATCTGGTCTACAGGATAAATTTTGCAAGCTTTATCATAATTTTCTCTTGCTAAAAGTCTTAAAGGGAAACCAAAAGCGCCATTTTTATACGAAAACATTTGCTCAAACGCATAAAATGTTTTTCCTGTGTTAGTAGGACCTAAAATTATTTCTATAAAACTCATTAAAAAAAAAATACTACAACAAATAAGAGGTTGACATAGTTAAATCTTTTTTTAATCTTTTTAATTAGATAG
>CAYZPP010000151.1:0-3537 GCA_964480315.1 uncultured Alphaproteobacteria bacterium
GATGCAAAAATCATTGATATAAAAATATTAAGCTGAACGATTCCAGCTCCTACAATTGATTGTAATATCCTAATAAAAAATAAATTTAGTGCTTTAACTAATGATTTACTCAATTGAAATGTAAAGTTAAAAGTAATTTTTAGAATTTTAAAATTAATTAGCAACAATAAAAGCTGTATAAAACCAGACAGCAAAATTGACCAAGCTAACTGAATGTGTGAGTGATCCTTATATATAAATAATGTAATAATCATACTAATATTTAAAATAACAGATAAAAATGAGGGTATAAAAAAATTATTATTCGCATTTAGAACAGAACTCAGTAATGCGCTAACTGATACAAAAATTAAAAATGGAAATGTTATCTTTAAAAGATAAGCACTATTAAATAACAAATCCTTATTACTAATAAAGCCAGGGGCTAGAAGTGAAATAACTGCTTCTGTTTGAAAAAAAACAAATCCGCTTAAAATACTTGTGATAAACAATAATAAGATAAAAATCATAGAAAAAAATGTACTTGAATCTTTTTTGGATTGATTATTTTGATCTAAATATAAAGGAATAAAAACACTATTAATTGCTCCTTCAGCTAATATTCTTCTAAATAAATTTGGTAATCTAAAGGCAAACATAAATGCGTCAGAAAGAAGAGAAGCACCTAAAAAGTTTGCAAATAAAATATCCCTGAAGAGACCAGTAATTCTAGATATTAAAATGTTAGAACTAATTTTGGATAAATTATTAAATTTCATAATAGATAATATTTAAATATAAATTAAGCATTATTTGGAAATTCTTCTAATAAAATTTCCATCAACTTTGGTAATTCAATGTAACCAGGGATAATTTGATTTCCAATAATTATAGCAGGTGTTCCATTAAGTTTAAATGAATCAGATAGTTTCTTATGCTCATTGAGAATATTCATAACTTTTAAAGATTTCATATTTTTCTTGATTAATCTTATATTTACATCCATTAAAAAAAGATCAGCAAAAATTTCTGAAATATCATATCTTCTTTTATTAGAATAAAGGTAATTATGCACTTTTTCAAAATCACCAGAAAGACTAGAAGCTATAGCTATTTTAGCAAGTTCAGAAGAAGAATTGCTAAGAATAGGTAACTGTAGAATTTCAATTCTCATATCATCATCTTTATCAATTAATTCAGTTAGAACATTATGAAACTTTTGACAGTATCCACAATTATAATCAACAAATTCATAAATTATTTTATTGGAAGTATTGAGACCAAGAAACATATCATTCTTAAATAATTTAAGTTGATTAATTAACTTAAGATTTTGATTTGATGATTCATTTTTTACAATCTCAGATTGTTCTATTTGATAATTTCTTACTGTATCTAAAATAAACTTAGGATTTTCAGTAATAAAATTTACTATGTATTTTTCCAATTCATCTGCATGAATAAATTTATTATTTTGCTTAATTGAAGTTTTATCTAATTGGGAATTGTTACTATTGAATTTATCATTTGTGTGGGAGAAATAATAAGAATTAATAATAAAAATAATGGAAATAATGGAAATAATGAAAATGACATTCTTAAATGTTAAAAATGTTTTTTTTTTACTATAAAGCGCCATAAATTAAAATTTAAACTAATAAGAAGATAATATCTATTATTTTTAGTTTTTATAGGTCAATTGACGAAATTATATTAAAAGCTTCATTCTCACAACTCTGCTTACAGATAGCAATTTTTGCTAGATTTAAAGTACCATGATTTTGTAAAATAATTTTGAGATCAGAGAATAGCTTCTCTGAGTTTTTTTGGTCTTCATACAATAAATCTAAAATAAAAATATGGTGAGAGTGTCCTTTAAAAAGATAAGGATAGCCCCATATTTGATAATTTAGAATTTGAGATTCTGTTAATTTGCCAAAACGACTTATATCTTTTTGAAAATCATTAGGATTTAGGACTTTTCTAAACTCGTCGTATCTTCTTATTATCTGATTAGAGAAAAAATCAAATGCAGTATTTTTTTCTAATTCTAATCTGAAATGGCTATTATGATTAATCAGTTCATAACTTAATTTATTAAAATTAATAATATTAGGAATATCTATTTCTTTTTTTAAATTTAAGAATGACGAGATTAATTTTTCTTCATTATCTAAATGATCAATATAGAAAGGTGCTTTTAAGGTAACGCTTAAATCATGTTTGCTCATAGGCATATGATCTTTTTTTAAATCATCATTTTCTTTATAGAAATTTAAAATTATTTCTCTAAAATTTTTATCTGGCAATAAATTGATAGTAAATCTAGGAAATTCTAAATAGTTCATTGCTTTATAAACAACTTTAATATTCTATTAGAATAACGAGTCTCTAAAATAATTTTCAAAATCAAGATAATGAAAATAGTGTATATGAATCTGAAAAATAAAATTCCACTAATATGACTACCTAACAAAAGAATTAGAATGGTATCTTCAATAATACTATGGCATAAACCTAAAAAAGCCAAAGACAAGAATATATCTTTTTTGGTAATTTCTTTTTTTTTTGATTCTTCAATTAAAAATCCACCACCAAAAGAAATACCCAATGTTAGTCCTATAAGAATGATATTTGCAACTTTATCCGACATGCCTAAATAACTAAGAGGAATTTTAAGTACTTTCAAAATAATTTGCCATATACCCAAGGACTTTAAGATATTAATTAATGTAATTATTGAAAATATAATAGCAAAAATCATTAAAAAATTTTTTATTTGTGAGATGGACCAATCAATATGTGAAATATTGGTATCTGGTATTGCTAATACAGAAATATTTAATTCTTGGTATAGATTGAAATATTGGAAAATTAAAAAAAGTAATTTTCCAGCTATTAAAGCATTTAGGAATCTAAAAACTAAAGTAAAGCTAGCAGATACTCCTGATTTTTTTGCAATAGCAACTTCAATTGGCAAACTGTGAGCAATTAAAAGCATCAATCCAACAATTGTTGTTTCTGCAACAGAATAGTCAAACATACTTTGTAGAGTAGCAAATGCAGCCATACCAGCATAAATATTGACAAGCATTGCCGCCATCCAGACAATTCCAAGAGATCCATCTATGCCAACAAAACTTGTAAGGGGTTCTAATATTCTAGCAAAAATAGGAATTAGGCCCATAACCTCTAAAAATCGTATAATAATTACAATTGGGAGTATCACTTTAAGAAGAACAATAAAAATTTTTTTAGATTCACTAAATATTGTGAGGAATGAATTCTTAATTTTGCTAACTGTCATATATATATTGAAGAAAATAATCTAAACATTTATAAAGAAACAATGTTTAGTAATAGCCTTTTTAATGTAAAAACGGCTATATTCTTTCCCCTGTTCACTTTAAGCATTTACTTCTTATATCTTTCTTACGAAAATTATCAAAACATCATTTTAGATCAGGCAATAGTCATTAAAATTGATAATTATAACTATTTTGATCCTTTTACTTTTAGAAAATATTACGATGAAATTTTAATTGAAAATTTAGAACC
>CAYZPP010000152.1:0-3528 GCA_964480315.1 uncultured Alphaproteobacteria bacterium
ACTTATCTCCTTTAATAATGGATTTTTTTGTGGAAGATGCTTGGTTTAAAAGAGCTGATGGAAGTGTAGCGGTAGCATTTTCCTCGGATGCAGGATACTTCAGAGGTACAAGAAGTGGAAAATTAGAGGTAGGTGTGGCTACAGAAGGAAGATATGGATTGCCAAAAGACTTAGTTGTTGGTAAAAGATACGATGTTACATTCGAAATTATAGCTAAAGGTGATAACAGCCTTGCTATGGATAAGGCTGCTAAATTCCAATCTTATTATAAAACAGGAAATAATACGATTGTAGATACGCTACAAAACGGCTATGCTCCGCTAGATTGGGCAACATGGTCTGGGGAATTTAGGTATGGATATGATTATACGGGGCCAAATAACGGCGATAAATCAGATCCAGCAAATTATAAAGCTCTAGATACCAATGAAGAAATGTATTTGACTTTTGGTTGTGGTAATGGTCTTTCATTTCCTATGTATATCGATAATATAATTTTAACTGAATCTTCGGATCCATTTTTGAGCGTTGATAACTTAGAGAAATTTAATTTTAGTTATGTGCCAAACCCTGTAAAAGATAGAATGCATGTATCTACAACAAAACCAATTAAAGAATTATGCCTGTTTAGTACTTCAGGTCAAGAAGTATTTAAAGCCACTTTTAATAGTTCAAACGCTTTTATTGATATTTCTCATTTAAGCAAAGGTATTTACATTATGAAAGTTACTATCGATGATACAATAGGGATTTACAAAGTTATAAAAGAGTAAAATTAAGTAACAAAAATTAGGAATAAAATATTTTTATCGATTATACTGATTCTATCATGTTCCAATTCTTGGAGCCAAGACATAAAATCAGGAGCAGGATTATTTGCCATACAACCCTAAAAAAGATGTCGGTGAAACAAAGAACTTAGCTTCACAATACCCTAAAAAGTAAAAGCATTGGAAGCGCTTATTGAGAAACATATCAAAGATACAGAGGCCGTAGTACCTGCCCAATCTGAATTTTGACAGTACACAATACAAACCAGAAACCATAGGAGTGCAAAAATCGCCTAAAATTGTGAAGCCAAATACAGGAAATAAAAATAGAAAATAAATTCAATAATCGGATATAAATGAGTAATGTAAAATTAAAAACTGTTTTATTATGTGTTATATAGAAATAAAAAAAATCATGGTATTGGTTGTTGTTTTTATGACAATGAATACTTACAGTCAAAACCTAATTACCAACGGAGATTTTGAAACAGATCCGCCGACTAGGCCTAATATAGTATTTATTGTAACAGATGATTTAGGAATCAGAGATTTGGGTTGCTATGGTAGTGAATATTACCTCACACCAACACTCGATTCTCTGGCAAGTGAAGGGATGCGTTTTACAAATGCCTATTCCGCGAGCAATGTTTGTTCTCCAACACGTGCTTCCATCCTTACAGGTCAGTATCCGCACCGTGTTCATATAACTGATGCCTTGCCCTGGGACCGATTGTATGAAAACCCTAAAATGGTGCCTCCGAATCATCTTAAAGAATTGCCTTCAACTTTGCCAAACTATGCGAAATCTTTGCGTTCGGCTGGATACAAAACAGCGCTTTTTGGAAAGTGGCACTTAGGAAATGAATATAATTTCTATGCTAAAGAAGGTTATAAAGCCTATGGTTTTGACGAAGCCTTTGCAGTTTCTGGGGTAGAAAAGAAAAAAGACAAAGGGGTGGATAAGCTTACTGAGCGTTGCATCCAATTTCTGAAAGCCAATAAAGAAGTCCCGTTTGTACTTACCTTAATGCATCATACTCCACATGTGCCTTTGGAGAGCCCACAGGAATATAAAGACCTCTATAATGAGATCCCCAAAGGTCAAAACCAAAATAACCAAACATATGCAGGGATGATTTCACATTTGGATCATTCTGTAAAGGTGATTTTAGACAAATTAGATGAATTAGAATTAGCTGAAAATACCGTTGTGATTTTTACATCGGACAACGGTGGTTTAAGGACGGTAACCAGTAACAAACCCTACCGAGGCGCAAAAGGGAATTTGTATGAAGGCGGCACACGAGTACCCTTGATTGTTCGATGGCCCGGACATGTTCTAAAAAATAGTGTTTGCGATGCTATCGTTAATAGTGTGGATTATTTTCCCACCTTTTTAGCATTAGCAGGTATTGATATGTCGGCAGTTTCCCTGGACGGAATAGATATGCTTCCCCTGTTGAAAGGAGAAACTTTAGAAGAAAGAACCTGCTATTGGCATTTTCCACATAGAAGTACTCCTTCCTCTTCTGTTTTGGATAACAATTGGAAATTGGTACATAAAATTGTTCCGGATACCTACGAATTGTTTGATTTAAAAACCTATCCCTATGAAACGAAGAATCTTAGTTCGAAAAATACTGAAGAAGCAAATCGACTCAAGTTACTTTTAAAACAACATTTGAAAGATTCAGGAGCACAGCGCATGCGATCTAACACGAAATGGGATAGAACTCAACCTAAGGGAGAAGTTCGGAATTTTGGAATATTCTATAACTCTGAAGGAAGTGAACTACAAATGGTAACGGACCCCTATCCCGATTATTGGTTTTATAAATAGAATGCAACTAACAATGATCAAAATTTTTACATTGGTTACGGTACTCGGGCTGTTTGTACCTGATATTTATGTATAAAATAAGTTAGATGCAACGGCAGCAGAAGAGCTTGTAAGTTGGAACACAATAGGACTAAAACAAGCCAACACCATGTGGGATGGCAAAGCCCCTATAACGCCTGCGGGAGAAGAAGGCAAGTCGAAGCCCAATATTATCTTTATCCTATCCGATGATATTTCACCAAAAGAATATGCCTTGTACGGTGGTGAGATACAGACTCCAACGCTTGAAAAAATGGGGAATGAAGGACTGTATTTTAAAACGGCTTATGCAACGCCTAGATGCATCCCTACCAGAGCCATGCTGTTAACTGGTAAATATCCAGTGAACAACCGAGTTTTTGAAAATCAAGTGTATCCGAGAGGTGCTAATAACCGGAACAATGCAAACCACTTACGGATTACATCATCACGAAACGTTGGCGAAAAAACCACTTCCTAAAGAAATAACCACAGTCCCCGAATTATTCCGCAAAGCGGGTTACCTGACTTTCAACGAAGCGAAAACACATTATAACTTTTCATACAAAACCGATGACTTGTTTTCGCCTGAATTTGAGCGTCCCTCCTCAACCATTGTTAAAAGCCATTTGGTGGGGCACGATTTAACTTGGTTAGAGCAGTTAAAGGGAAAGAAATTCTTCGGACAAATACAACTTTCGGGGGGTAAATATCAGGGAGAAGCCGGCAGTAAATATCCTGCTCCCAGTCGAATTAAAGAAAGTGAGGTAACAGTACCCGCTCAATACCCAGATAATGCTGTTATGCGAAATGCCATTGCCCGCCATTATGAACAGATTGTTTTTTGCGACAGTCAGGTAGGAGCTATTATTCAGGCACTTAAAGGTTATGAAATATGGG
>CAYZPP010000153.1:0-3508 GCA_964480315.1 uncultured Alphaproteobacteria bacterium
ATTGTTAAGCAAGTAAGGAAAAGATGCTTTTTGACCTATTGGATCCAAATAAGAATCTGCCACATTTAACTGCCTCCCTATTCTTAAAGAAAACTTTCCAATTATTGATAAACTGTTTGCACTAGCTGATAAAATTCTTGATAAAAAGTTATTATTAAACCCAGCCATGTACAAATAATCTCTGTCAAAAGGATTATATTGATAACATCTGATTACTTTTTGATGATTACAATAGTTTAAAAATAAAGATTGATAAACAACAATATTTTTATTTTCATTATTATCAAAAAATTTATTTTGTATAATTTGATTTTCAATAAAATAATTTTTGGATTTCTTAATTAATGGATTTTTATTTATATTTCTAAGGCTTTCATAGTTTGCGATGTTTTCTTTGTTGTTATTAAAGTTTAACATTGTTGGTATTGATATATCAGTGGCATCAGAAACTGAACGAGCATTTGGATAATAAGTAAAATTATATTTTTCAAATAAATTTTTGATATTTTTTTTAAACTCCAAAGCTGAATAGTGATCAGATTCTAAACTATTAATCCCTGACATTTCATCAAAAATTATTACTAATTTTTTTTTGGCATTATTTGATTCAACATTAATTTCATTATCTTTTATAATATTAGTTTTTGGAAATGAGGAAATATTTTTTCTAAAGTCTAAGATATTAGTTATTAATAAAGTTAATATAAAAATTGTTAATATTTTTGCAGCATTTACCCTCAAATAAAAAACAAATAGAAATATTAAAAAAATTAAAATAAAAAAAATGAACAATACATCAGTATTTGAAGCGCCTATGTCTATCCCAAATTGTTTTTTAAAATTTTCTAATTTGGGTAATAGACTCATTAAACCTAAATTAGAATCTATACTGTAAAAAGAAAGCAGAGATATATAACACGACAAAAAAAAATTATTGCTAAATTTTACATTTTTTTGTGTGATATTAATTAAATAGAAATGAATTAAAATTGGCAGAATAAAAAATAAAGAAATTACAAAAATAATTTCAATATAATTTAAATTGCCTCTAAATACCCATATAGGTAAAAAGCAAATTATTCCAAAGAATTTATAGAGTCTCAAACTCATAAATAATTCTTCCAGAAGCATAAACTATACTTTTTTTAATAATTTTTGATCTACTCTCTAAAATATTTTCAAAATTTAATTGAGTATACTCTTCAAATATATCTTCACGATTTTCGAGCATTCTTTTTACAGTTTCATCTAATTTTGGAACAAATTCAATTAAACCCACTGGCGCTAATTTCGTTAGCCATTCTATTATTTGATCTAATGGAATATTTTTAGCAATTGCCAAATGATGTTCAAATGCTAGAGCAATTAATGCTTTTGCCTTATTTCTTTCAAAAAAACCTTTTCGTTCTTTTTGCATCCATCCTTGATTTGGGCTTGGATTTGTTGCATCAAAGATTAATGGTAAAAAATTAATTTTTTTTAATTTTGAATTTTCAAATGCATCATCAATTGTATTTTGATCAAAGTCATATCCTACTACGTAATTTGCCCCACTTCTTAATGCTTCTTCGCTATACTGACCCGTGTTACACCCAAGGTCAATTAATTTATCTGGTTTAAATTTTTTAACAAATTCATTTACAATATTTTTTTTATCTTCAAACTCTTTACTTTTGTATGTATTAGTTATTGAATAATCATCCCATATTGTTTTATTGTTTTTTAAACTAAGATTTTCTATCCAAGTATATAATTGTATTAGCATTCCTTTATACGAGCCTCCAGAAAAGTGTCTTAATTTCTTAACTTTTTTTGAGCTAGTTTTAGGATTGTTTATAGCTTTTTGAATAAAGTTAGCCTGCAAAACAACATGAACAAAAACTTTCCAAGAAATTTTATCTGTTAAACTTAATAACTTATTTAATTCAATTGTTTCTATGCCCTCTAAAGCTCCTCTAAACCATTTATTATGAGAAACTCCTTTTAAGGATCGTAATAAAAGAGGGTTTAAAAAATTTTCGCAAAATTGTTTGTATGCAAACCAATATTCTCCTTCTTGATATTCTTTAATTGAGAGCACATCAATAAAAATTGGTTCACTACCAATGAATTGAATGTTATATGCGGAAGCATCTCTTAAAACAGCTTTTTGGTCAAATAAAAAAAGTTGAAATTTTAAGTGATGTAAGGCTGCAGCTTTAAGCTGATTAAAAGACCACTCATAAGGATAGCTTATGTATGGAATTAATTTACTTTTTAATAAATAAGACGCTTTAGAAAATTCATTATTAAATTCACTTTTGTCAATTTCTGAAGTTTCAATTAGAAATTTTTTTTGTATTGATTTACTTAATACTTCATTGTCTCTAACAAATTCATATTCTTTCTTGGCTACATTATTAACTGTTCTTAAAATTTTATTATCATAATGATAAACATGGCCATATGTATCTCGAAAAGACGAATCTTCTATTTCGATTTTAATTGGCATTAATTAACTTCTTTATTTCTTTTTTCTTTTTGTAAAAAAAGCTTTGATTTTTGACCAATATAAGGAAATTGCAGCTCCACCTGCAGCTATTGCTCCAATTAAACCTTGCAATAAAATACTTCCAGTACCAGGATCGATATATGCAAACGCATTTGTATAGAAAATAAAATCTAGGAAAAAGATAGTTGAAAGAATAATAAAATATTTCATTAGATTAAATATTAGGATAATTAATAACATATATTGTGTAATTTCATATAAAAAATTACTTTGTTTATACAAACAAAATGTGGAAATAAAGCTTAGATATTAAAATATTAATGAATATATTTAAATTTTTCTTATTTAATTTTTCCAATGTACAGTTTAAAAGAATTTTTAAAAATTTTACTTCACAAATATCTTTAAATATTTCATCAACAATTATACAAATATTCTTTCCTCCATTAATGATACTTGTTTATGGATTAGAAAATTTTGGTATTTGGATCTTTCTGACAACTATTCCCTTAACTTTTGAAATTTTAAATTTTAATATAAATGCTGCTGCAAAAACAGAAATGTCCGTATATTTTAATCAAAAAAATAAAAAAAAATTATGTGAAATATTTACCAATTCAGTATTTCCATCATTATTTTTAATATTTTTTTTAATAATATTATCTGGTTTATTAATTTTTTTTTATGATTTTAACTTAAATATTTTACAAGGATTAAAAAATAATGATTTAAATGTAATTTTAGCATGTGTATTCATACCTTTTTATCTTCATTTAATTAATAGCATTTTAATAACAGGGATAACGTACAGTGGTAAATTATATATAGATACGTATATACAAATTATATTTGATTTTTTTACTAAAACCCTAATTATTTCTTTTGGTTTAATTTTTGAAAATATATTATTTGCAGCAATTGCTTTTTTAGCTGGAAATATTTTAAAAACATTTGTTTTTTATTTTTATTATCTAAATTGTAATAAAAAAATTAAATTATTTTCAATAAAATTATTAT
>CAYZPP010000154.1:0-3500 GCA_964480315.1 uncultured Alphaproteobacteria bacterium
AAATATGATCGTAAATCTAGTTCTAATTTTGAAAATTTAATTATTTTAGTAAAATTTGTTAAACTTTATCTAAAATTTATACCCTAATATTTTTTTTATTAAATTTTTATTAATCTTTCTATTAGTATAAATTTCAAATTGTTTGCACGCTTGATAAAAACTAAATTCCAATCCATCATAAAACTTCACTTCATTTTTTTGTGCAATTTTTTTGAAAGAGGATTTACTATTAATAACTAAATCTAAAACTGATTTAAATCTATTAATTTTTTTTAAATCAATTGGTATTAATTTATTATTCATGCCAATAGGTGTTGCATTAATTAATAAAGAAAAACTTAATTTATTTCTTTTTTTCCAATTAAGAATTATAGAATTCTTAGTCATTTTCCAATTTTTAAATTTAGAATTATTTCTGGCACAAAGATAGATATTTTTTACCTTGATCTTTTTTATGTATTCATAAATTGTTTTGGACACGCCTCCATTACCTAATAATAAAATTGTATCTTCTTTTTTTAGGTTAATTTTATTTATCATTACTTTTGTTGCATAATAATCTGTATTGTAACCTTTAATTATTCCATTCTTACAAACAAGAGTATTTGCAGCATTAGTTTTGATTGTGCTTAAATCTTTTATATCTAAAAATTTAATTATTTTTTCTTTAAATGGCATAGAAACTGAACAACCCCTAATATTAAATTTGTTCAAAACTATCTTTAAATTATCAAGGTTATCAAATTTAAATGGGACGTATAGGTAGTTTAAATTTAATAGTTTATAACCAGCATTATGAAATTTAGACCCTGAAGTCCCAGGTTTTTTAGATACTGAAATACAGAGTTTGGTTAACTTGTTAGGATATATATTCATATTTTCTTAATGTTTTAAAAAGTTCATATTTACCATGTGCAAATAGTAGTTTATCAAAAGGATATTCATGCAACGGGCTCATATTTAGATAAATTAAACATTTTAAAATTTCTACTTTTTTTAATGAAAAATTATTAAGTGATAAAAATTTTTCATATTGATGTTTGATTTTGTTCATTAAAACTTTTCTAGATTCATATTTATAGAGTATACTGTTATTTTTTTCGATATAAGAAAACTTACCTTTTTTTATAAGATCATAATTCATATCAATACCACCATACATTTTTGCTAAATCATAATATAGATCACCATATTTCAAACTTCCCCCAAAATCCTCTCTCCAATCTATAAGAAAAAAATTTTTTTTATCAAATATGATATTATCAAATTGAAGATCACCATGTATTTTACTCTGAATACCTTTGTAAATATCGTTCCAGGGCACATTATTTATTAACACATCAATAGAAGGTATCAACACTTTGTTAATAATAATTTTATTATCTTTTTTATAATTATATTTATTTAAAAATAATTCAATTCTCTCTAAAGTTTTTTTATGATAAAAATTTTTACAAAGTAATTCAATATTTTTTTTTATGTTATGATTCCATAACTTTGTATTTAAAAAAACGAGCAATTGATTAAAATTATTTTTATTTATTAATTTGTAAAAAATTTCACCAGGAATATATTTGTATTGAATAAATTGTTTTTTAAACTTTGTAATTCTGGGAAATAATTTAATTTGTTTTGTTCTTGTGATTAACTTTTTTATTTTTATTTTTGAATCTATAAACTTTGTAATTTTTTCTTTATCAATGTAAATAAATTCATTTGTTTTTCGAAAGTTGAAATTTTCATATTTTTTTAATGTAAAACTATAGTTCTTTAAATTACCAATATCATACCACTCTAATTTTTTTTCTTTAACTGTCTTAAATTCAATCAATTTTTTAAATCCCTCTATAACTTGATACTCTCCAGCATTTTTTTTCATATGTTCAAAAGCAGACCAAAACAAATTATAATCTTTAATATAAGCTAATCCAATAAAGTGCTTATATTTTTTTGAGGCGTACGTTTTATCTTTAACATCAATTATTTTTTTTTTATTTGAAAGTAAATTACAATATTCCTTTGGGTCATAAAAAAGTTCTTTAGATACACCCATCCAGTTATAACTTTCACTATTATTGATTTTTTTTTTCCATAATGTGTCACAAGAAACAAAATAAAAATCTTTTTTAAGATACGTTTTACAATCTAGTAAAGACCTTCCTGGTCCACTTTTTTTACCTGAGTAATTTCTTACTTTTACAAATGTTATCTTTCTTTTTGGGTAATATAAGTTAAGAAAATCTCTAATTTGATCTCCTAAATGACCAATTGCTACAACTAGTTTTGTTTCTTTTGGAAAGTTATCAATTATATGAGTGATTGCAGCCTTTTTATTAATAGGAAGTAGGGCTTTATTAATTAAAGTTGAATAATCATTTAATCGCACTCCCCTACCTGCAGTTAAAATACATAATGTTTTCATCTATCTTTTTGAGTGTTCACTATTTATATGACCAGAAATTCTCTTGGTATCGTCTCTTACTCTTACCACATCTTTTAGATGGGGTGAGGAAACCTCATATAAAGTTAAATTTTTTAATGCTTTAATCCTATGTAATATTTTTGGGTACACATTAATAATTGTATTTTTTTTTAATATTTCTGAACCAACATCTTTAGATTTAACATCTATATTTTTCACTTTTTTATTTATCTTATAAGAAAATCTTGCCTCTCCATCAAGAATAAGGTTGGTTTCTCTCTTAAAATTATGAAATTGCAAGCTTGTTTGAAATCCTTTTTTTATAAATATTTTTTTAAAAGCAAAATCTGTGTTCAATGAATTGATCCACAGTTCATAACCCCATGGTTTTATAACTTTATAGAAATTTGAAAATTTTTTCTTTAAAAAAAAGTTTTTTAATTTGGTCAATTTTTTTCCCACCAATAAAATTTCAATTGAACTATTCAGCGCCTCCAATTCTTCATACTTTTTAAAATATAAACATGTATATTTCTTAATTCCGACTTTTTTTTTACCCATTTTTATAAAGGAATCATTTTTGCAATTTAAAACAAAAACAGTAAAGTTTGTATTTTTTGGAAGTACAATCCTTTCATTTTTTTTCAGATTGTAATGATTATAAAAATAATATTTGCTTGTAGCTATAAAGGTTTTTTTTATTTTTCTATTAAGACTTGTTACCTTATTTCCTCCTAATTCCATCATATTTTGTACTTTTCATATTCTGGATTATTTATAAAAAAGTCATCATAAAATAATTTTACATAATTCTGTAATAGCCATTTATTATTAAAGCCATATTTTTTTTTCATCCACCTTAAACCTTCTTTGTAATAAAGTTCTAAATTCTTAGAATAACTATCAGTTTTGATTAGATCATCGTGATTTAATAAATACTTTTCATTTTCTTCTAAATAAACCCTATTTGTTATTGCTGCTGCAAAATTATTTGCATAGGCTTTGGCGATTAATTCACTTTCCAATCCATACCCTCTAAAATTTGATCCGTCATATAAAAAATTCTTATATCCAGATG
>CAYZPP010000155.1:0-3495 GCA_964480315.1 uncultured Alphaproteobacteria bacterium
TCGTATAAGAATTTAACATAATATTAATTAAAATGCTTAAAATAGTTTTAGCCCCGGACCCAGCGCTTAGAAAAACATGCGATCCACTTGAGCAAGTTGATAGCCATCATCAGAAATTAATTAAAGAAATGTTTGAAACTATGTATGAGGCAAATGGAGTAGGTCTTGCTGCACCACAAGTAGGAGTTAATAAAAGAATTTTTATTATCGACGCAGGAATAAGGGAAGAGATTAAAAATCCTATAGCAATGATCAATCCTATTATAACAAATATAAAAAAAAATATATCGATTTATGAAGAAGGCTGCCTATCTTTTCCAGGCCACTATGCAGAGTTAGAAAGACCAGATGAAATAACAGTTGAGTATTTAGATGAATATAATAAAAAACAAAGGTTAATTACTAAAGATTTTACTTCTCGAGTAATACAACACGAACTCGATCATATTAATGGAATTTTATTTATTGATCACCTAAGCCGTTTAAAAAGAGATATAATCATTAAAAAAATGAAAAGACATAAAAAAGAATTAAATAAAAGTGAGTAAAAATAAAAAGATAGTGTTCTTTGGCACGCCTGACTTTAGTCTACCGCCATTAAAAACTTTATACCTTGGCGGCTATGAAGTAGTGGGTGTTTATACTCAGGAGCCTAAAAAAAAACTAAGAGGTATGAAAACTAAAATAACTCCCGTTCACGAATGGGCAAATTCTCAATTATTACCTGTTTTTACTCCCAACTTAATTGACTCTAGTAGTCTGGAAGAATTCAAATCATTAAAACCAGATATAGCTATTCTTTTCGCCTTTGGAAAAATAATTCCTCAAGCTTGGTTGGACGTTCCTTTATTTGGTTTTATTAACATTCATGCTTCCTTATTGCCAAAATGGAGAGGTGCGGCACCTATTCAAAGAGCAATTGAAAACAATGATTCCAAAACAGGTATTACTATTATGAAGATGAATAATAAGCTTGATGAAGGTCCTATATTACAAAATAGAGAAATTAAAATCACTCCTAAAATGAATGGAGAGGATTTAATAAATATTATAAGTACAGAGTCTTGCTTATTACTTTACGAAGTTTTGAAAAAATATTTTAAAGGAACAATTACTTTTACGGAACAAGATGCAAGTCAGGCAAGCTACGCTCATAAAATTAAAAAAGAGGAGTGTCAGGTTAATTGGTCAGAGGCTAATAATGTTATTAATCAAAAAATTAAAGCATTTTATCCCTATCCAGCAATGTGGTTCCGCTTTGAAGAAAAAAGATATAAAATTTTAAAAGCTAGAACTACTGAAGCTTTTGGCGAGATAGGAGTGATTATTAATAACGAATTAACAATTGCTTGTGGCCAGGGCAGCATTCAGATTGAAGAAATTCAAGTTGAGGGAAAACCTAAGATGAGTTCAAAAGATTTCATTTTAGGTCATAGTAATTTTCAAGTTGGAAAAAATATAAATGCCTAATTTCAAAATTTTGATTGAATATGATGGTTTTAATTATAGTGGCTGGCAAAGTCAAATAAATGCAGTATCTGTTCAGGGACAAATTGAAAAAGCTATACATGCTTTCTCTGGAGAAAAAACAATAATTTATGGGGCGGGTAGAACTGACGCTGGTGTTCATGCATTAGCTCAGTGTGCTAATTTTAAAATGGAAAATAAAAATGATTTATATCAAATTCTTCATGGTATTAATTTTCATTTATCTAAAGAGAGTATTAAAATAATTAATGTTGAAAATGTAGCTGATGATTTTCATGCAAGACACAATGCTCATCATAAAACTTATTTATACAAAATATTAAATCGTCCAGTACCATCAGCTATAGAATTTAGACATTCTCTCCATATCAATAAGAAAATTGATATGAGTTTAATTCAAAATGGAGCAAGAGTATTAGTTGGCACACATGATTTTTCAAGTTTTAGAGCAAGCGGATGTCAGGCAAAAACACCAATTAAAACAATAGATAAAATCAATATCACGATGACCGGAGATATGATAACCCTAGAATTTACGGCAAAATCTTTCCTTTATCAGCAAATAAGAATTATGGTAGGTTGCTTAATCGATGTAGGTCTAGAAAAACAAAAAACTGAATGGATTAATGACTTATTTAAAAAGAAAGATAGAAAATTAGCAGGTCAAACAGCCTTACCTAAGGGTTTGTTTTTAAAGAAAGTTTCATATTGAAAATACTAATAGCCACACAATGTTTTCCTCCTAATATAGGAGGGATAGAACATGTTATGGGAAATATTGCTATTCAGGCATCGAAGTTAAAACATACCGTGTACGTAGTTGCTGATAAAAGCAGTGCACCTTTTGAAGAAAATGATGAAAAATATGAGTATATTATTTTTAGATTTGGACAAATTAAATATTTTAGAAAACTTAAAAAAGCAAATTACATTAATTACTTACTATCATCAGAAAGTTTTGATAAAATTTATTTTGATAGTTGGAAATCTTTAGAGTATATCAATACCAAACATCAAACAGAAAAATTTATATGTTTGGTACATGGTAATGAAATACTAAAAGACAAAAATAGAAATAGAATAATTAATAATATTTCAAAAGCCAACACTGTAATTTTTAATTCTAACTCAACCAAATTGTTATTTAATAAAAAATTTGTTAGCCATAAAATTAAAAATTCAACTGTGATATATCCTGCTTTTATAAATGAAATTCAAAAACCCAGTATTGAGAGTAAAAAATATGATTTTTGTACGATAGCTCGTTTAGAAAGAAGAAAAGGGCATGATCTTGTTTTACAGGCATTAAAAAAATTAAAAGACATTGATAATTTAATATGTAGTTATGCTATTTTAGGAAAGGGTGATGAATTAAATAACCTTAGAAGCCAAGTATCAAAATATGCCTTGCAAGGTCAAGTTTTTTTTTTTGAAGGAATAAATAGAAATCAAATATTAAAAGATTCTAAGATACATGTTATGCCAACATTTTTAGATCAAAATAGCATTGAAGGTTTTGGTATCTCAAATGTTGAGGCTGCTGCATGTGGTTTGCCTTGTATTGTATCTACAAGCGGAGGAACTCCTGAATCAATAATTGAAAATCGAACAGGATTAATAGTAAAAGAGAAAAACATTGAAGATCTTTATCAATCTATGAAGATATTAATTCAAAATAAACCTAAATATGAAAGCTTTAGTTCCGAATCTTTAATATTTGCTAAACAATTTTTAAAAGAAAAAAAAATAGATGAATACTTAGATATTGTTTAATATTTTTTCATAGTTTGTTTCTAATAACCCGGCCTCATCAGTGATGATTTTTTTAACAATTAGATTATCTACTTTTATTACACATCTCTTAAGCCTCATACCCATCAGGCTATGATTAAAAGATTTGAGTAATTTAGTTTTTTTAGCAAATTCACCATTACCATCTGAGAGAAAAATAATTCCGTTTGATTTTAAGGAAATAAACCATTGCTGCATAACGTAAGGATCATTCAA
>CAYZPP010000156.1:0-3494 GCA_964480315.1 uncultured Alphaproteobacteria bacterium
TGACATCCTTTAAAAAACTATCTGGATCCTTAACATCATAAAAAACTGATAAAGCTGATATAATTTTGTATCTTTTAAAAAGTTTATTTTTTTTTAGCGAGCTTAAGCTAAAAAAACTGCACACTTTAAAATTTATATTTTTATAAAAGTTTTTAAATTTTGATAATATTGGGTCTATACCAACTGTAATTAAGTCTTTTCTATAAAAATTTAACATTGTTCCATCATTGCTGGCTATATCTAATACAAATTCACCTTTTTTAATTTTGGATAAATTTTGTACTTCAGATACAATATTTTTTACATGATTTGTCATGGTAGAATTAATTCCAGTTCTATAACCATAATCTTTACCGTATAAATATTTTGGATTAAAATTTTGATTAAGTTGAACTAACTTGCAACTACTGCATATCAATAAAGATACTGTTCTTTTAGGGACGTTAACTTTATTATTTTTTGAAAACTTTCCTGTGAAAGATAATTCTCCTAAGGAAAATAAAAAAGATAATTTATCTTTTTTACACAATCTACATTTTTTTATTTTCATAAAAATTAATCAGTTAATTAGTTAATTAGTTTTAAGAAATTATTTGCAATATACCTAACATCTTTATTTGATAAAGAGTTATATATGGGTAAGCATATAATATTTTTTGAAATTCTATCTGAACTTTCTAAGTCATTAGATCTAAATTTATTATATATCTTCAGTCTATTTGGTGAGTAAAAGCCATTTCGAGTTTCTATATTTTTTTTCATCATTGATGCTATGAGTTTATCTCTATTTAGCTTTTTTTTATAATTTAAACATATTGCCATAGTCCAAACTAATGGGTTTATATCTTTATCAAATTTTTGTAATTGAATATTCTTATCATTTCTAAATATTTCTTTGTACATTGAAAAAATTTCTTTCCTTCTTTTTTTTATTAATCTAATTCTTTTTAATTGTGAATAACCTAACGCTGCTTGTAAGTTGGTTAATCTAAAATTAGTGCCTGGTAATAAATGTAAGTATCTTTTCTTATCAACTCCATGATTTCTATATAATTTTAATCTATTAAAAAATTTAGCAGGTCTATTAGTGGTGACCATGCCTCCCTCACCTGTTGTAATAGTTTTTGTTGCCTGAAAGCTAAATGTGCCAAAGTCACCAAATGTTCCTGATTGTTTATTTTTAAAAGTAGAACCTAACGATTCTGCAGCATCTTCTAAAACAAGTATTCCAGTTTCTCTTCTTATTTTTTTAATTTCGTCAAAATCACACACATTACCATAGGTATTAATAACGACTATTAATTTTGTTTTTTTTGAAATCTTTTTTTTTATCTTACTGGTATCAATACAAAAAGTTTCTGGGTTTACATCAACAAATACTGGTTTTAAACCAAGTTGAATTGCAATATTTGAAGCCGCCATATAACCATAGGCTGGAAAAATTATCTCATCACCCATTTTAAGATTTAGTGCGAGATAAATTACGTGAATTGCTGAAGTACCATTATTAACTGTTAAAGTATTCTTTGATTTTAAAAAGTTTGCAAAGTCACTCTCAAGTTTTTTGACATAATAGCCGTCAGATATCCAATTAGAGTCAAAAGATTTAATAAGTAATTTTCTATCAGCACTATTTAAATTAGGTTTTGCCCATGGAATTATTTTCATTTATCTAAATAAATATTAATTATTGAATATAACTTATTTATATCCTTGATTGAAGAAAGATACAAAATAAAAAAATAATCTTTAATTGATATAGTTTTAATATTATTTTTATGTAAATATTTTTCTAAATCTCTTGAGGGAAAAGAATATATTTCAGTTTTTTTTTTATTTTTAATTTTAGGATATTTTTTAGTGATCTTAATTTTCTTAATTTCGTTCATCAACAAGTCTTGAAGCCTATAACCAGTAAGAATTATTTGAAAAACAGAAAAATTTTTAATTCTTTCTAATTTAGAGGACAAAACAACTCTACCAGAATCAATTTGAGTATTAGGCTCCATAATAACAGTTTTCATAAACTCCTTCTTATCTTTAGCTAGTCTAAAATAAATTGCTGATCCTTTATATTTTGCAGGATCGGACTCGTGCAAATTTAAAATTGGATTTTTTATATTTAAATCCCTATGTTTTAAAATATATGTGGTGCTAATAAATATTATATCTTTAGTGCTATAATTTTTAATTACTTTTTTAAACTTTCTTACATCAGGAAAATTTTTTAAATTACTAAAGTTAATATTTTGTTTTTGACAAAGACTTTCAATACTAGAGGAAAATATTTTTGATAAAATGTTATATAAAATAGTTTGGAAAAATTGAAAAAAAATATAACTATGTGCATTATTATTAAAAATACCTTTTTTAATCAAAAAAAAAGGATTTTTAGAACTTGAATTAATAGGTAGTTTAATTACATATTTAATATTTTTTTTATTATTATTTATAAATCGATAATATAATATTTTTGACCGTAAGCACTCATTATAAAAAATAATATATTTCATTGAAATTTATTTTAATCTTAATTTAAAAGCCTCAATAAAATATTTATAAAACATATACATAAATTTTGATTTCGATTTACCTCTTTTTCTTTTTTTGTAGATGGCTGGTATTTCCAATATTGAAAAATTTTTCTTTAATGCGAAAAATAATAAGCGAAAAAAATACTCTCCATATCCATAAAAAATTTTTTTATTTGGGAGTTTATTAAAAGATTTTTTTGTAATACAGAAATATCCTCCAAGATTATCCTGCACTTGAGTTTTCAAAACTAGTTTTAATAAAAGATTATAAAAAAAGCTTGCATAAGAATGAATTTGATCTTCCATATATCCACCCGCACAATATCTGGATCCACAAATAATATCGTATTCTTTTATCAATCTAAGCATTTTTGGAATTAGTACTGGATCATGAGTAAAATCAGTATCCATAACAACTATTATTTTTTTTTTAGAATTTAATATGCCTTTATATATAGACTCAGAAAATCCAATTCTATTTTTATTTGCTAAAACTTTTACCGATTTATCATTTATGAATTTATCTATGCAAACTGAAGCTGTTTTATCTGGACTGTTGTCGTCAATAATTATTATTTCATTATCAATTTTTTTTAAATGATGCTTGATCAAATTTACCAATAATAAAATATTTTTTCTTTCATTGTAAGTTGGTAATATTATTGAAACTTCCATTGAATCATTATAAATCATTTTAATGTTATATACATTCTATTTCAAATATTAATTATTTTTTTAAAATTATAGATATAAAAGTTATGATATTTGTAATTAAAATTATCTTTAGTTATTAGAGGTTTCTTTTCTGGTCTGTTCTATTTTTATTTTTTTGTGAAGACTGTTATTTTTATCATACAGCAATTCAAAGTAAATATTCTTATTTGCTTGAATTTTAATTGTTTTTGCATTTCTAACTTCAAAATTATCTGCAACAGCACTGATGGGTCTTTTATTTGTATC
>CAYZPP010000157.1:0-3472 GCA_964480315.1 uncultured Alphaproteobacteria bacterium
ATTACCACCTTTTAAGATATTGGGGAGGCGTACCTCTCCATACTGAGCCTACACAAAATCCGGAAGAAGCAGTATTACCAAAAGATACACACCAGGCAGTTTTTGAGTTTATTGTTGAAGATCTCAAGTTTGCACAACAGTACCTACCCCTTTCCTACACAGGAAGTTTCCCAGATAGCGGAAAAGCTACTAAGGGATCTGCAACAGCTACGCTGGCAATGGTATATGCGCAAGTTTCCGGAGTACAGTTTGAAGGTTTCATTGATAAAGATTATTGGAACGAGGCAAGAACTGAATTGGTTAAACTGGTCGATGTTGGTAATCCCCGAAATGCGGCATCCCCATACACGTATTCATTGGAGCCTGATTTCAAAGACCTGTTCTGGGGTGGCCAAAATCCGGGTGGTGTTTGGCAACCAACCAGAACTGCAAATGATCTTGGGCGAGAAATAATTTGGTGTGCCAATTACGATCCGGGTGCGTTCGCTAATAAAGGTACCTGGTATTTTAATCACTGGTCCAGGGGTATTTCTGAATATGTTGTTAACAAATTTGAAGCAGGCGATTACCGGGATGAAATATCTTTGGATCATGTGTCATTTGCAGCTCAAGAGAAAAGTGTTTCTGCTAAAATAAAAAGAAACCTTGCGGGTAATAATAATGAAAACAACGTTTATTTTGCCAGGTATGCCGGGATGATATTGTTGCTTGCTGAAGTGGAGAACGAAATTAATAGCGGACCAACTCCCCTCGCACTTAGCTGTATCAATGCCGTTCGAGAAAGAGCCCGTGGTGGATTAGATGGAGCAGAAACAAGAGCGGTTCCTGCTGATATTTTAACCGGCTTGAGCTATGACTTATTTAAGGATGCTGTTTTCGATGAGAGGGCAGTTGAATTAATGCTGGAATACCAATTCTGGCCAGATATTCTTCGTTCGGGACGATTGGAGAGAGATTATGCTGATCTTGGATCTGGTGCTGACGGTGACCGTACAGGCTTTGAGGCTAGATGGAATTTTTGGCCAATCCCGGAGTCTGAGATTCTCGCAGCAGGTGGTATTATTTTACAGAACCCTGGTCATTAATACGAGAGTTTGAGAAATAAATGAATTAACAAAAGGTTGTCCTGCCTCTCAGGACAGCCTATATTGCATTATAGGAAGATCATTGTCTTAACTTCGTTATAAGCATCTTCAATAGCGTTTTGTAGTTGTGCCAAAAGTATTCCATTGAGGTTATTTTGAGAATATGAAGTAAATAATAAGTCACAGGCCTTTTCGGATTTTAAATCCAGAAAAGCCTCTTATCTCAATCAATCTTACCTATATCAACTACTTACTTGAAATGGTGAAGTTAAAATTTATAACTCGTTCCATCGCATACCGTTGAAATTTATAAATTATTATAAGATGAAATCAGGAGTTAAAACCATCAAAGCGAAAAGATATACTATACTTCCAGCTTTACTAATTGTTGTTTTTCAGATTACTGGTTGTAGTTTATCGGTTAAAGAACCCAATGTTATCATGATAGTTTGTGATCAATTGAGTCCCCGGGCAATGGGGTGGACAGGTGATACAGAAGTGATAACTCCTAATTTGGATCAATTTTCAGATGCTGCTTATTGTTTTACAAATGCCTATTGTACAAGTCCCATACGAGGTCCGGCACGACATTCTTTATATACCGGGGTCTACCCATCACAGCACTGGGTACTTAAAAACAACATGAACATGAAGGAAGATCTTCCCACAATTATATCAATGTTGAACAAGCACAATTATACCACCGGAAATATTGGCGAAATGCAAAGTGCATTGCATCACGAATTTATGGTAGATCATGGCGGACGCTCCGCATATAAGTCTTATTTGCAATCTGAATTGGAGAAAAGAGATCTTGATTATAAACCATACGAATATCTGTTGGATGACAAAAACGGGTGGCAAGAAAGGGATAGTTTGGCTTTCGCCAATTCACTGCCCGAAGAATTGACTTTGGGGCAATGGACAACAAATGAGGCTTTAAAATTTATGGACAAGCTGCAGGAGGACCCTTCAGACAATCCATTTTTTCTGCATGTTTCATATACTTCGCCCAAAAAGCCCTATGCTCCTGTTGAAAAATATGCTGATAGGTACCTCGATAAAATGGAGGAGCTGAAATTGCCTCCTAATTTTTCGTTTGAGGAATTAGAAAAATGGAGCAAAGGAAATCAGGACAGTCCGGATTCATTATCTATTGAGGACGTAAAGTATTTAAGGGCCATGTACTTTGGTTATGTTACGCAACTTGATGTCGCTTTGGGAGAACTCTTTAAAGGCATAAAAGAGCGGGGACTCATGGAAAATACAATCATAGTATTTACTGCTGACCATGGTGAAAATCTTGGAGAACACGGACGTTTTAACGGGCTTAATATGCTGGAAGCTTCGGTTGGCGTACCTCTGATGATTAAGTTTCCCGGGAAGGACCTGGCAGAAAGAAGCATAATTGATGACAATGTTTCGCATGTAGATGTGGTAACAACGCTGTTAAAGGCTGTTGGGCTTGCTCCTTCTGAATCTATGGCAGGAAAAGATTTGCGCCCTTTGATAGAAGGAAAAGAGGATTGGACAGATCGTGCTGTATATGCTGAATTCTATAAGTACCAAGTGAACCCCAGCCAGTTAATGCTGCGCAAAGGGGATTATAAACTGACTTACAATATTGAAAACGGAGATGGAATGTTTGAAATGAGACTATACAATATTAAAGAAGACCCCTGGGAACAAAGGGACTTATATAATAGTGGAGAGCACGGTGTTCTTATGATGAATATGAGCGATGAGCTGATGAATGATTACTACAAGAAGATTTTCAAGACACTTCCGAAGGAAGACTTGAACTCAACTAATAACTAATATATAATCCGGGTTAAAATAGAACGTAAAATACTACAATATCTGAATGTACCCACTGCAAGAGATCTTTTTTTTAAAGGAGGTCAGAGGATTTTGTGCTAATAAAACAAAAATGAATAATAAAAAAGTCGTATTAATAATATCCCTGTTCACACTGCTAGTAGGCTATTGTAAGCAGCTATAGGAACTAAAGTATTATTGAATTAAAATCTACCAACTCAAATTTTCAAACAGACAAATGAGAAATATATCAATCCTAGCATTTATACTATTAATTTTTACAAGTGCTGCCCATTCTACTTTTGCAAATGGCATTCTTATAATTGAAAACCTTAGAATTGAATATCATGAAAACCCAAGTGGCATTGATGTTGAAAAACCCAGATTTAGTTGGACCTTGGAGGGAGAAGGAAGAAATCGTTCTCAGATAGCCTATCAAATTGTAGTTGCTTCAGATACTCAAAAATTAAATACTGGTGATTGGGATATTTGGGATAGCGGCAAAGTACCATCCAATGAAACCAATCAAATTGAGTTTAACGGATTAGAATTACAATCTAATTCAGACT
>CAYZPP010000158.1:0-3467 GCA_964480315.1 uncultured Alphaproteobacteria bacterium
CATATCTTGGACAAAACGGCACGCCGAGTTTAAAGGCTGCTGATGAGTTTCCAGGAACAATCGACGCGATGTTTTATGTTCCTCCGTCATTGATAAAGCCTAATAACAACCACATAGTGGTTCTTTTTTCTTCTCACCACGGCTTTCTAAAGCTGGCGAGGCCAATAAATTTCGTCGGTTTCGGGAGTTATGCTGCCACAACCACGATACTCAAGCAGAATCTAAGTCTATCATTCCTTCCCTTGGGCGCTCTTGTGCTCGGTGCGCTTTACTTTTTAGTGGCTAGCTTCAGCCCGCTCAATCGACAAAGCAATGTTCTGTTCTTTTTGATGTGTACGCTAGCGGCTTGTCAATTATTCACTGAAATATCGAGGGCATTGTTTTCTTATAGTTATCCGCTGCATGATCTGCGGCTGACGCTTATAGCAAGTTTTTCATGGTTATTTGGTGTTTCTTTACTATACTTTATCTCGGTCAAGCTAGGGCCGCCTAAAGCCCTAGGCTGGACAGCGCTCGGTGCATTTGTAAGTCTTATTGCCGTCTATTTAGTGCCTGGCTTTGACCCAAAAACAGCAATAGGTATTTTGGCACCTAGTTGTTTCTGCGCGGTACTTATTGTAATTCAGTTATGTAAACGGCCAAGCATGGAGCTGTTCATTTCTCTATCGGTTTTTTTGGTGTTTATAGCAGTTATATTGATGACCCTCGGCAATTTCCACGACATTCTTTTTTATTACATTATTACCTGTGTTTTAGGTTTTCTATTTGCTCAGCAGGCTCTTAAGCTTAATAAAGGACAAAAGCAGCGTAAGCTCGAACAGCAACAAATCGCTAAATTACAATTTAGACTTGAACAGAACCAACAGGAACAACAGCCACAAAAAATTATTATCAATAGCGCAGGTAAAGTTGAATTGGTCGCGAGTGATCAAATTGCTTATTGCAAAGCGGCTGGGGACTATGTTGAACTGTATCTTGACAAGAGTAAGCAAATTTTATTCAGCGGTAACCTTAAACATTTGGAAGCACTATTACCCACAAGCTTCCTCAGAGTCCATCGCTCATACTTAGTTAATATGGATTACATTGATTCTCTCAGTACTAAAAGTACTAGACAGCACGAAGTAACTTCTGGAGGAGGGTTTTTAACCCTAAGGGGCGATTATGAAGTGCCGGTTAGTCGTAGGATTATGCCGCAAATCAGAAACGCAATTCGTTAGAGAGAGTGCGTTGATGCATTTCAATGGATAATTATTTTTTCTGCCTAACCAAAGTTATATAGCCCGAAAGTCACGAAAATACTCACTACTTTAGGCATATTCGTTCAATCCTGAGCCGACGTATTCTCATAACGTCAATTAACCCAAAGGATAACAACAATGAACTTTTTTTCAAAAATTCACTTTAACTTATTTTTTGGCTTTATCTTCAGCGGCCGTTGCCCAAGCAGCTGAATTAGAACTAACAGTTAGTACCGTTCAACTTGCTCAAGGCTCTATTCAAGTAGCCGTTTTCAATAGTGAAGAAACCTACAATAGTGGTAAACCGGTTATCAGCAAAAGTATTCAAGTAACGGGCGACCACCTTGACATCAGCCTTCCTGAATTGACTGATGGCGATTATGCCATCAAGTTTGTCCATGATTAAAACGACAATGGAAAATTAGATGCCAACCTCGTTGGTATGCCAACTGAAGGTTAGGGTTTAGTAATAACGGCGGAAGGTTTGGTCCCGCGTCATATGCTGATGCTCATTTTACCGTAGCTTATGATGTTTACGTTAGCATAATAATTCGTTAAGGAGATAACTATGCAGCGCCGTACGTTTTCAAAAAATGCTATATAAGATTTTGGCTATAATAGCGCTGCATTGAGCACGTCTGCCATGGTGAAAACATTGAGTTCGACAAGCTCTGATATTAATTGATCTTGAGATTGAGAATCGGACGATGTGGATAGTTTTTGAGCGCAGTGACGATGGGCTTGAGTGGATAAAAGATGCCGATGAATACAGTGGTAATATATCGGCAAGCATAGGTCAGATGTGGGTGTGTTTTTCTCGAACAAGCAACTGCCTGCAGCTGCTATCCCCAACAAGGCTGCGGGTATAGGGAGTATAAACCGACTTTTTGCCCTTTTAGTGAAGCACCATACCCTAAGGCTCCTCACTCGTTTGTCGTTCAAGTCACAGTTTTCGCCGTCCCACCAGCCCAAATCGCCCTAATAAGGGTCGGCTTAGCGGCCAAGTCACTGACTGGTGGCTCACTGATGGCAAAATAGGTGATTTTGTCATTCAGCACAATGGAAAATTTGACGCTGGCATTGCTAATAGTGAGCACTCTTTTGTAGCTGGCTCCGGAGGAGTGGGGTTAGTAGGTATAGCCGATGCTGGCCGATAGTATTTTTGTCATTAGTGCCCCTTTGCTAATTGAAGCTGAGATTAAGAAAGATTATAGATTGATTATCCAAAGTTCCGGTTATTTACTTTCATTCGATAAAGCACTGCATCACAACTACCTAATGGATCTTCATAAAAAAATTCTTTAATGAATCCCATACCTAGCTTTTTCATAATACCCATAGAAGCGTAGTTTTCTTTTATAGCGATCGCTGAAAAAAAAGCAATGGGATTACTGGCTGAAATGTTATTGATTAGTGCGGTTGTTATTGCTGTGGCAGCTTCAGTAGCGTACCCTTTACCCCATGATTTTTTAAAAAAGCGCCAACCTAATTCAAGGTCATTAAATTTTGGTTTATCAGTGAAGAAGTCCATAGGTCTCACAAGCACCCAGCCAAGAAATTCAGCAGTATCAAGTGTTGATACATGCCACAACCCCCAGCCTTTTGGTTGGTCAGTAAACCTTGCTAAACGTGGAAGAAATACATCATGAAGATCTTCCTTACTGGTTTTAATGCCGTTATTGATAAAGCGCATGACTTCTTCATCTTGATCAAGTTGCCATAATAAATCAGCATCATCAGAGTTCATTAAACGAAAGGTTAATCGTGCTGTGTTTGGTACTTTCATGTCCTTATCCTATTTTTCTTGCCAATTTTTTTGATATTTTCCTCAAGTATCGGTTTTAATAAACGCGTAGTATGCGATTTTTTATATTTGGCGACAGGGTATAGGAAGTATAAACCACCTTTTTGCCCTTCTAGTGAAGCACCATACCCGAAGGCTCCTCACTCGTTAGTGGCGTAAGTCACAGTTTTCAATGTCGGACCAGCATAAATCGCCCTAATAAGGGTCGGCTTAGCGGCCAAGTCACTGGCTGGTTGCTCAATAGATGTCAGCTGCCCCACCGGCCGCTGTGAAACTGGCCGTGTAGGCTTTGAGGGGGTTAATCAAATACACGACTCTGTGATGGGGCGAACAGACTCGGAGCCATTGGTGGTGCCCGCTCTGGTGGCTAAACCGCGCGTCAATCTCACCCGCTTCCACGGAGTCTTTGCGCCCAATAGCCA
>CAYZPP010000159.1:0-3456 GCA_964480315.1 uncultured Alphaproteobacteria bacterium
CTAGAGGGTTATCTGAATTAACATTGTCTGGATTAAACCAATGAAGCGTTGAAGATACACTGTTTTTATTTACAAATTGTTCCATGATATCGATTTCACCACACTTTGGCCAACTAACGTAATCAATGTTAGCTCCTAACATCCACAAAGCAGGCCAAGTTCCTGCAGCTGATGGGAGCTTGGCACTAATTTCAATCCTGCCATAAGTAAATTCTAATTTGTTTTTAGTGATAATTCTTGCTGACGTATAACTACCATTGGGTTCTTTAATAGTATTAATTTTCAAAATGCCATTTTCGATAATGACGTTATCTGGACTATCAGTATATGTTTGGACTTCTTGGTTACCCCAGCCTCCACCGCCAATTTCGTAAGTCCAATTGTTGGTGTTAATTGTCCCGTTACCGTCAAATTCATCTGACCACACTAAGGTGTCGTTATTTCCAGTACCTCCGTTGGTGTCTTGAGAAACAAAAATATTAAGCGTTTTGAATTTACTTATCCTTTCATTAGTACTGGAATACGCATGAACAGAAAGTGTAAATTGATTATTTCCTGGAGCTGTAAGTTTGTAGGTAAGGTTTCCAGTGGTGTTTTGAAATTCGTTTCCGTCAAACTCAAAACGGTAATATTCAGCATTAGAGGCTGTTGCTGACACACTAAACTCGCCTGATCCATTTCCATTTAGGTTTTCAGGATCCTCGTTCTGCCCTAAAACATCAACCGTTAAAACAAAATCGGTTGGTAGGTTTTGAGTATTCCCATTTTCGTTAGTAGTCCCTGACAAATCGTCATTGCCACCGGATGAACATCCAGCAATAAAAATTAAAGTGAAAAGTGAAAGTGAAACGTGGTTTTTGAATTTAAACCTTCTCATAAGATAAATTTATAAATAAAAAAGCGATGGCGCATAAACACACTCTACTATTTTTAACAGTTATTAAATGTTTATTAATTACGAAGTGTTAAATCATCAATATAATAGGTAGAATTATCACCAGGAGCTGTCACATTAAAGAAAAACACCAGTCTTGTATAATCTATGTCCTCTTGTGCTTCAGAAAAGTCAAATGTGACATTGATCCATTTGTCAATTACACTAATTTGTGCTTCGACTTCTATACTCCCTCCCGTTCCTTCTAACTTAAGCGTAAGTGAAGCCGGTCTTGGTGCATACACTAAAAGAGATATTTTTGAATATGAGTCAAAGTTAAGTGGTTCAGTATCATAAAAGCATCCAGCCCAGACTGCTCCGCCAGAAGCTTCGATCATACTTACAACTTTGTTAGAAGTATTTATCCCACTGGTTTGTGGGTATGGATTATCAATAACTTGTCCAGGGTGACCTTGAAATTCTGTCCAAACGATGGCGGGGGTACCTTCAAAGTCTTCAAACACAAATGGAGGGGGTACATTTACTGCTAAAACATCAAAGGTAACCGATGTTGAATTAGGCTCTCCTGCTGTTCCATAAGCAACTACATTTACTGTAAATGTATATAAATCAATTTCTCCAACAACGCCAGAGTCTCCTATAAATGTAAAGTCAATTATGCCATTACTAACAGGAAATTCATCGCCATCATAAATATATTTGTAAGCGAGTGCGTTATCCGATGTTGTTTGTAGAGTAACATTCCCAGTCCCATCACCATTTGGGCTATCAGCATCTTGTCCTTGGATAACAACTTCAACTTGCAAATTTGAAGGTGCTACAATAGGGCCAAATTCATGATCGTTATCTTGACAGCCTGTAAACATTGCTAAAACCAAAGACAATTTAATTATTTGTTTTAAATTTTTCATGCTATTAATTATTAATTTTTAGTAATTAGGATTTTGGTTCCAGTTGCCGTTTGAAAATTGAACTTCCTGAAATGGTATTGGGAATACGTTGTGTTTAGTTGCTTCGAATCCGTCAATTTCTAAGTCAGCACGGTTAGTACGTACTAAGTCAAAGAAACGATGTCCTTCACCAATGAACTCTACGCGTCTTTCATGTAAAATAGCATCTGTTAATGCGGAACCAGACACTGACAGATTATTGAAGGCATTTCCAAAAGCACGTGTTCTAACACGGTTTAAGTAAATCAAGGCTTTTGCATCATCAATTCCTCCACGGTTATTTGCTTCAGCAGCCATAAGTAAAACATCTGCAAAACGAATTGATCTATAATTATTCGGATTTGTTAAATTTTGATCTCCAGTATTTAAATCCCCTTTACGTGCTATATATTTTTTGTTGTAATAACCCGTATGTTTGTAACCAATTGCATAACTAACATCTTGGGTTTCTTCTGCAATAGGGTTAAACCATGTTGGGTTTGCCAATACAAATGCGTTTATGTCTAAGATTGAAGTATCTTTTCTTAAATCCCCTCCTTCAAAAGCATCAACGGCTTCTTGTGTAGGAACGTTAAAACTAAATCCTGAATCAAAGGTTGGCCCATTAAAGTTACGGATTCCATTAAACCCAACAGCAACATTCCCTTCACTACATTGTAAACATCCAAAACCAGCACCTTCGACATCCGTGTATTGTACTTCAAATACCGATTCTACACCATTTTCGCCGGTCGTTTCAAAGATATCTGCATAATCTTGAACCAATGTATAGGGTCCATTATTAATAACAAGGTCTAAGGCTTCAGAAGCTTGGGTGAATTTGTCTTGATATAAGTATGCTTTTCCCAAAAGAGCTTGTGCAGCCCCTTTAGTAACTCTTCCAATTTGGGGAGCAACATAATCTAAAGTATTAGCCGCATAAATTAAATCATTTTCGATGAGATTATAAACTTGTTCTACAGAGTATCTTGGCGTAGACAGTTCATCTCCTGGAATAAATCGTGCTCCAGCGCCAGTTAAGGCTTCATCGTAATTTTTAATTGGAATACCTCCAAACCATTTTACCAGTTCAAAATGATAGTAAGCTCTTAAGAAACGAACTTCTGCAATTAATTTTTCTCGGTCAGGAAAATCAGTTTTTTCTTGAAATTCTAAAATATAATTGGTTCTACTAATTCCAGCAAACATCCAATCCCAAACATCCTTTAGGTTACTGTTTACCTGGTTGTGAATCATTTCATCAATCTGTTGAAAACCAACCACATCAGAAGCACTTTCGCCGCCAGCATCAGTATTGTCAGAAGCAATTTCTCCTAGCATTACATTAATATAAGTAGACTGTAGCAAGTCATAAGCACCAACAAGTGCTAAATTATAATCCTCTTCAGAATTGAAATATGTTTCAGAGTCGATAATATAATTATCCGTGTCGTCTAAGAATTCATCTGTACATGAGTAAATTCCAGTTGCAACTAGCGTAAATACTAAAGTTGCAGAAAATATGTTTTTATTGTTTTTCATTGTCGTTTAATTTAAAATGAAATATTAAGTCCAAGGATATATTGTCTAAGTACTGGATAAGCACCGTTATCAATACCGCCGCCAAGAGCG
>CAYZPP010000160.1:0-3455 GCA_964480315.1 uncultured Alphaproteobacteria bacterium
ACAAAGAATAGAGAAGCTATGATTACAAATATTTTATTCAATTTTCTCTCCTTAAATAATTAATTAACAACATTAATGTAAACTAAAAATTTTAGGTTTTTAATATAATTAATTGGTTACTTCTAGAATAGTTGTTAAATGGTCTTTATGAGCTCTGCTGTAATAATTGCTCCAGCCTGAATGTCTATATTCTTGTATCTTATAATTCCTTTTATTTTAGCAGTTGAGCGGATATAGAGATCATGAACTTTAATTTCACCGTCAATTTCACCTGCTACGATCAAATTATCTGCAGAAATCTCCCCATTTACTAGACCTTTTTCCTTAATATCAATTTTATTAGACTTTAAAGTCCCTGTGACTTTACCATTTAACTCAATGTAATCCTTACCCGTTATATTCCCATTAATCTCAAGATCTTCACTGATAAAAGTATGATGAGAAGTAGATATATCTGAAACTGGAAATATAAATTTTTCTTCTATAATTTCTTTTTTTTCTTGAGATCCAAAAATTGACATTTAATCTTCAACCTCTAAATGATTATCGGAAATATCGGTATCTAAAATAGGTTGTTCTTCATGGGTAAGTGATTTTTCTGCTGGGGCAATAGGAGAAATAGCTCCAGAATGTTTTACCATTCCCTCAATAGTAGCACCAAATTTAACTTCTAAAATTGAATATTCAAAATTTCCTTTTGCTAAAGCTGTGCTATTGACAACAAGACTATTTTCAGTTCGAACGTCTCCAGTAAATTTTCCATCAATAGTTACATTTTGTGTTTTAATATCGCCTGTAAGATTTCCATTTTTTGAAACATATAGACTATCTGAATTTATAGAACCATTATAAGTTCCTGCAATATTTGTATCCTTTGCATTAGCTATTCTTCCTTCAAGGGAAACTCCCTCACCTACAAGAATGCATCCGTTATCATTAGCCGGGATACCGTCTAGTTCTTGATTAGATTCATCTTCCATTAAAATATCATATAATTTATTGTTACTTAGTAAATCTTTAAAATATGTACTGAAAATATGAAAAAGACTTATAAGATTAATATCGAGACCATAATGGTCTAAATGTGCATTGAACACCATTATGATCTTAGGATATGTTGAGATTATGAATTGCTTTAAATCAAAAAGGCTTGAATCTAGTATCTCAATTGAAGAAGTTGCTAAAAAAATCTTAGTTTCTCCATACGTACTACAAGATTTAGAAAATGGAAATTATCATACAATACCTCAGCCTTTTGCTTATTATTGTGCAAAGAATTATGCTAATTTTTTATCAATAGAGTTACCCTCAATAATTAAAAAAGCTAAACCTATCATTCGTAAATAAAAGAGATTAGAATTAAAACAATTATTTAATAAGGAAAAAAGGTGGGGAATCCTTAGGGCCTGGGTTAAATGAATGATAAATTAAAAATTGAGTCAATTGATATAATTCTGTTTTCCAAAATTTTTGGTAAACAGTTTGATCAATTTAAAAGAATTAGAAAATTATTTTCTTCTATTGAAGAATATATGGTGCTGCATTGTATAACGTCACATAATATCAAAGACTTAATAGCGGAAATAAAAATAAATAATCCTTTAAATGATACTGATTTGTATATTAGTAATTACTGGGACAGCTTAAAAAATAAGAAAAATTCAGGTGTTAGTATTCATGGAATTAGTCGTGACACAGAAATACCAAGGACAACTGTTAAACGATGGACTGATAGTCTAATTAAAAAAAAACTAATTGATAAAAATTTAGAAGGCTATCTTGTCCCGACTGGCTTAATAAGGGAGTACTGTAAAGATTTAAGAGAATTTGCAATAAAAGAACATATTGATTTTGCAAATTTTTATGAAACATCAGACATAAGAGATAAATAATTTTTTATGCCTATCTTAATAAAATCTATAATTATATTAAATAACACTATTATCCCTCTTGTTTGAAGTTAAGATAAATCTAGATGAAAATATTAGATATAAAAAATTTAGAAAAAAACTTTGGGAGCAATAAAGTTTTAAAAGGTATAAGCTTAAGTGCTAATCAAGGTGATGTGATTAGTATTATAGGAAGTTCGGGCTCAGGTAAAAGTACTTTATTAAGATGTGTAAATTTTTTAGAAAATGCTAATCATGGAACTATTAATGTATGTGGGTATGAAATAAATTGTGAAAAAGAAAATTTAGTAAAACCAAATAAAGAACTTCAGGAAAATATAATTAAAATAAGAAAAAAATTAGGAATGGTTTTTCAAAGTTTTAATCTGTGGTCTCATATGACGATCCTAGAGAATATTACAGAAGCGCCTATACACGTATTAGGTAAAAATAAAAAAGAAGCAGAATCTGATGCTTTGGCTTTAATGGAACAAGTAGGCATTCAAGATAAGGCCAGTAGTTATCCTATTCATTTATCAGGGGGTCAGCAACAGCGTGTAGCAATCGCAAGGGCTCTTGCTATTTCTCCTGAAATCTTATTATTTGATGAGCCAACATCTTCCCTGGATCCTGAATTAGTGGATGAAGTTTTAGGCGTAATGAGAAAATTAGCTGAGGACGGAAAAACTATGCTTGTTGTAACGCATGAAATGGAATTTGCCAGAAGAGTTTCAAATAAAGTAATTTTTTTGCATGATGGTCTCATTGAAGAGGAAGGGCATCCTGACACAGTCTTTGCGAACCCTTCATCAGAGCGCTGTCAAAATTTCTTATTTAATAGACGATCCTGAAAAAATTTTATATTTTCGGATTATGAATTCTTTATTTAATTTTTTATTAAGAATTGTAGATTTTTATACGCTCCTAATTTTTGCTTATGTTGTGCTATCTTGGCTTTTTCATTTTAAAGTTCTGAGCTTCAATAATATGTTTTTAGTTCGAATGTATGATGGTTTGAAAAAAATGACTGATCCACCTTTGGATTATATTAGACGCTATATTCCCAACCTAGGGGGAATAGACATAGCTCCAGTTATATTAATTTTAATTATATACTTATTAAAAGACCTGCTCATAGAGTATTGGCCAATAAGCTAGGAAGAATCTTAGGAGAATTGTATTATGACAAAAATTATTAATGGTAAAGAGTTTGCTCAAAAAATTAGAAATCAAGTGAAAGAAGATTCGGATCATTTATTACAAGATTATAAAGTTCAGCCATGTCTTGCTGTCGTATTAGTTGGAGAAAATCCAGCTAGTAGAGTTTATGTTGGCGCAAAAACTAAAATGGCTGCAGAGTGCAATATTATAACTAAAGATTTTAAAATGGAGGATACGACTGATCAGGACGCTCTCCTTAAAGTTATTAATGAATTAAATAATGATACAAGCGTTCATGGTATTTTAGTTCAACTCCCCCTTCCAAAACAAATAGATGAGAGGGCTGTAATTGATGCTATCGATGTTAAAAAAGATGTCGACGGATTTCATGCTATTAATGCTGGA
>CAYZPP010000161.1:0-3452 GCA_964480315.1 uncultured Alphaproteobacteria bacterium
AATTACTAAGTGATATTTTTCAAAAAAAAACTTTATCAGAAGATTTTTCCTTATATCTTCATCGCCCAACCGCAACTGATCCTTCATTTGCACCAGATGGTTGTGATAGTTTTTATGTTTTATGCCCAGTTCCTAATCTATTAGGAAATATCAATTGGGAACTAGAGGGCCCAAAATTAAAAGATAAAATCATCAGCGAATTATCAAAAACTATTATGCCAAACTTAGAGGAAGTAATTGAAGAAGTATTTTGGATGGATCCTAATGATTTTAAGAAAGACTACAGATCTATGCATGGTGCTGGTTTTTCTATTGCGCCTATTTTCTCTCAATCAGCATGGTTTAGGTATCACAATAAAGACCCTCAGATTAAAAATTTATATTTTGCGGCAGCGGGATCGCATCCTGGTGCGGGCATACCAGGCGTCCTTTGTTCTGCTAAAATTGTAGAAAAAGTTATTAAACAGGATTTTAAATTAAATTAGATTATATGGATGACTCTAAAAATCTTTCATTAGAGGAGGCTTTATTTTTAATCAAAGCAAATGGAAAATCTTTTTATTGGGCAAGTTTTTTTTTAACTAAAAAGATTACCAATGAAGCGATTACATTATATTCTTTTTGTAGATTATTGGACGATTTAGCAGATGATAAATTCAATAAATTAATAGAACTTCAAAATTATAAAAATTCTTTAATTCAAATGCCTATTAAAATTAATGGAAGTAATATCGTTGATTTTCTTGATAGACATAAAATTAAACAGACTGTTATTAAAGACTTAATTGATGGTTTTATTTTTGATCAAGGGGTAGTTCGAATTGAAAATAAACAGCAACTAATCATTTACTGTTATCAAGTAGCAGGTACTGTGGGGTTAATGATGAGCTCAATATTAAAACCAACAAAAATTTGCGCTAATAAATTTGCAATTGACCTAGGAATAGCTATGCAACTAACTAATATTGCCAGGGATGTTAAGGAAGATGCTTGCGAGCATAAAAGACAATATTTACCCGCTGAGATGATTAGCAAAGTTAGTTTTGAAGAGTTACTCTCTATAAGTTTAGGAAAAAAAAATAATGAAAAAAAACAAAATATCTCAAAAGTAATTCTTGAGATTTTAAAAATTTCTAATTTATACTACGATAGTGGTATGAGTGGCTTAAGGTACCTACCTATAAGATCTCATATGGCTATTGGAATTGCCGCCCTAGTTTATAGACAAATAGGCATTAAGCTTATTAAAAATAATTTTAAATGGGATGAAGAGAGAACCTATCTTTCAGCTGTAGAAAAATTTTTTATTAGTATAAAAATTTTACCACATCTCTTTAAAAGATTTCTTAAAGAACCTATTCATGAAGAGTTATTACATAAAGATTTTAAAGGTAAAATAAATGCGAACTATTTTTGATTATGCTGTAGTTGGAGTTGGTGCCGCAGGATTAAGTTTTATACGTCAAAGTCAAAATATTAAAAATAAGAAAACTATAGCCATAGATAGAAATATTTTTACACAAAAAAATCATCTGTTTGGATATTGGAATATGCCTTGGACTAAAGAGATGAGCGTTCATGCACACAAACAATGGAAAAATTGGTCAATTATTAATCAGAAAGAAGAAGTACATTTTTTTTCTGAAGATCACCCTTATGGTATTTTATATTTAGATAAATGGAAAAAAGAATGTTTAAAAAATAAAGAAGGATTAATTGTGCTCGAAAACTATGTGCGAAGTATTAAAAAAAATAATGAAATTTTTGAAATTACTTTAGATAATAATGATTTGTACTATGCTCATAATATTATTGATTCAAGAACAGTCAGATTAGAAAAAAAATATTTAAAGCAACATTTTTTAGGTCTTACAATTGAAACACAATTAGATGTTTTTGATGAGCATAAATTAATATTAATGGATTTTAGAGTGGATCAATCTAAGGGATTACATTTTATTTACTTAGTTCCCTTTTCTAAAAATAAAGCATTAATTGAATCGACAATGTTTTCTTATGACGAAGAAAGCTACGACTGGTATAAGAAAACTATCGAAGGTTATTTAATGAAATTTTATAAATTAAAGGAATGGAATATTGTGGAAGAGGAAAAAGGTTCTATCCCAATGACTTTAATTAAAAAACCTAATAATAATTTTATTAATATTGGAACTATGTCTGGCGCAATGAAGCCCTCGAGTGGTTATGCGATCAGCTTTATTCAGAAACAAATTTTTGATCTTTTTAAAAAAAACTCTTTAGAGAATAAAAATTCTAAAAACCCTCATAAAGCGATTGATTTATGGATGGATAAAATTTTTTTAAAGGTAATTACTTTAAATCCCAAATTAGCTATTGAAATAATTATTAATTTAGGGAAAAGCTTAAATGGTGATGAATTTTCACTATTTATGTCTGGTCAAGCAACTAACTACATTAGGTTAAAAGTAGTGCTTAAAATGCCTAAAAAACACTTTATAAAGGCATTATTTACTTCTTAATTAAAATAATGGAATTAATTATACTCACTCCAATAACTTACTTTGCTTTATTCGCTATAGTCGTAATAGGCCTACCTCATGGCTCTCTAGATGGGGCTATAGCAAGTTTTTTAGGTTTTAAATCCATAAAGAGCTTTTCAAAATTTTTATTTTTATATGTATTTATAAGCATTGTAGTAATTCTATTTTGGTTTTACTATCCTCTTATAAGTCTTTTTTTATTTCTATTCATTAGTATTTACCATTTTGGAAGTTGTGATGCCGGCACCATTAAAAATAAATTTAATAGACTGATTATGTCTATTGCCCATGGAGGAAGTGTTGTTTTAGGAGTTGTTTATTTTCATAAGTTTACTTCTTTTAAAATTTTTGAATACTTGTCAGGCCCAGATGTGTATTTATTTATCTATCTTGCTGATTACTTTTTTTATTTAATTTTACTTTTTGTGTGTATTTATTTTTACTTATGTTTAAAAAATAATCACTTATTTAAAAAGTTTATGGAAATCCCCTTGATGTTATTAATTGCATATTTTGCTCACCCATTAGTTAGTTTTAGTATTTATTTTTGTTGTATACATACGCCAAGACATATCATTGATGTTATTAAAAATCTTAAACAAAAAAATTTTAATTATAAAAAAATCATTCTCACAACAATTATATTTACTATGCTATCTTGGTTATTAGGTCTGATCGGGTATTTATATTTATTGACTAATTCAGGTAATTCAGAATCAATTTTAAAAGTTATATTTATAGGATTGGCAGCCTTAACTTTACCTCATATGATTTTAGTAGATGGATTTTATAAACCTAAAACAAGAAAATTAAATTAAGTAATCTATTAAACTCATATAACGATGATTTAAATAACCTTTTTTTATTATAAAGTTTTCCTCAATAGTATCCTCACTTAAACTTTTAATAATTTTTGGTAATAAACTCGAA
>CAYZPP010000162.1:0-3422 GCA_964480315.1 uncultured Alphaproteobacteria bacterium
TTTTTTTGAATATAAAAAATATAATTTAAACTTAACAATTTTCATCATAAATATTTATCAAAATTTATTCCGTTTAGTGGAAAGTTTAATCGTTTAGAGATGTAGAAAGAATAAGTTTTTTTAATCCATTTTCAATGGAAATTTTTGGACGCCAATTAAAAACTTTCAAGGTGCTCTTTATGTTAGATTTTGAGTAATCATTTACTTTAGATTTAGCTGGATTAATAAAAATTAAATCTTTTTTAGGAAAATAATTATTTCTAATTTTAGTTGCTAAATTTTTGATTGATATACTTTTTCCTGAGGCTACCTCAAAAATACCAGTACTTTTTTTTGAAATACTTTTATAAATTAAGTCGCTTAAGTCTTTAATATGAATGTAGTCTCTAATATTTTTATAATATTTAATTTTAATTTTGTCAGAAATATTTATAAATTCTTTAATTATAGTTGAAATATAATATCTATTATTTACACTTGATCCATAAACATTAAAAATTCTAAAAATAGTAAACTTTAAGTTGTTAATTTTATTGGATAATAATATTTTTTTTTCACAATAATCTTTAGCAAAAGTATAATTGTTAATAACATTTAAATTATTTTTTACCCTTTTTTTGTTTTTAAATTTGAATGATGCTGTACTAGGAAAGATTAGGAATAAATTGTTGTTTTCACAAATTTTAATAACTTTATTTATATTATTTATATTTTTTTTGATATTACTTTTCTTATTTTGAATATAAAATTGAAGGTGTATAAAATGACTGTAGTTTTTAAAATTATAATTATTAATTTTATCTAAATTTATCTTTTTGTATTTAATTTTTTTTTGTTTAAGAAAGTTAATCAAAAAATTACCAATATATCCTTCATGACCTGTAATAAGTATTTTATTTTTTAATTTCATGTTATTGAGATTATAAGTTAAAACTGCTTTTTTATAATTGTTTTAATGAAAAATAAAGATTTTAAAATTGTAATTTTTACTGAATTTTCTAAGAAGAAAGGATTAGGCCATTACGTTAGGACTAAAAGACTTTATGACTTCTTAAAAAAGAAATATAAAACTTCATATTACATAAATAAAAAAAAATCTTTTATTTTAAACTACCTGAAAGACAATACATCTAAGACAATTTTTTTATTTGATTTTAAAGATTATAATAATCATAAGTACAATATAAAAAAAAATTTTTTTTATATTTATTTTGATTGTACTTTTAAAAAAAAATCAACTCTAAACATAAATCCCCTGATTCCATCAAAGAATTATTTTAGTGGCCCTAAGTGGTTTGCTTATCCTGAAAATTTTTTTTCTAAAAAAATATTTGGTAAAATAATTAAGCATAAAAAGATTTTAATATGTCAGGGTGGCTCAGATGCAAATAATAATATTACATCCTTAATTGGTGCTATAAAGAATAGAATTAAAGATGTAGAATTTGAACTTAATGTTTTAGTTCCACAAGCTTATAAAATTAACCAGATACAAAAAAAGAAATATTCTGTAAAATACCACACGAATATAAAAAATATGGGAAAATTTTTAAATCAATTTGATCATATAGTGACTTCTTGTGGGCTCTTATCGTACGAAATAAACTTTTTTGGAATAGATTGTACTTATGTTACATCGGAGCCTAGAGAAATTAAATTAGCTAAATATTTTGAAAAAAAAAATTTTGGAAAATTTTTTAAACTATCTCAAAAAAAAGACCTACTAAATCATATCTATTATAATATCCAAAAAAAAAAAACAAAGAAATTAGCTATAGATAAAATTAGATATTTTAAACACAATGGTTTAGATAATATTACAAAGTTAATTTTAAAAATTAAAAATGAAATTTAAGTTTAAAAAGACTCCCTACTTTATAGCTGAAGCTGGTGTTAATCATGAAAATAGTATTCACCTTGCGGAAAAAATTATTAAACAAGCTGCCAATGGAGGAGCTAGTGCTGTAAAATTTCAAACTTATAAAGCAGAGCTACTTGCTTCAAAGAATAGTCCTGCATATTGGGATACAAAAAAAGTTAAGATTAAATCACAATACAAGTTATTTAAAAAATTTGATAAATTTAATGTTAATCATTATAAAAAACTAAAAAAAATATGTGATCATTACAAAGTTGATTTTCTATCTACTCCATTTGATAATGAATCGGCTCAATTTTTGAATAAATTAGTAAAATATTTTAAGATAGCATCTGCTGATATTACAAATAGACCACTTATGGATCAAATCTTAAGTTTTAATAAGCCTATCATATTTTCAACAGGTGCATCCAATATGAAAGAAATCAATGATGCATATAGATACATTAAGTATAAAAATTCAAAAATAGATATTGCAATTCTTCATTGTATTCTTGCTTATCCTACTAAGTTAGAAGATTGCAATTTGGATATAATAACATTGCTCAAATCCAAATTTAAAAATATTCACATTGGTCTTTCTGACCACACGATGCCAGATAAAAATATGATGGTTTTAACAAAATCTTATGATTTAGGGGCTACCATTATTGAAAAACATTTTACAGAAATTTCATACAAAGGGAAAAAAAATAATGATCATTTTCACTCCATAGACCTAAATGATTTAAAGGTTTTTTATAATAATATTGAAATTTTAAAAAAAGTTTTGAGTAATAAAAATAAAACTAGAAAACCCTTAAAAGCAGAACTAAAATCAAGAAAATTTGCTAGAAGAAGCATGTATACAAGTAAATCTATAAAAAAGAATGAGATTTTTACTTTAGAAAATTTAATTCCAAAAAGACCAGGTATGGGTATAAGCCCATTATTTGCAAATAAAATTTATGGTAAAAAGGCTAACAAAGATATCTCAGATGATAAAATGCTTAAGTGGTCTGATATAATTTAATGAATAAAAATATTTACAATAGTAAGAGTATTTTGGTAACAGGAGGCTCTGGTTCTATTGGTTCTGGAATAGTCAAGTTTCTTATTAAAAAAAACTGTAAAGTTATTAGAGTGCTAAGCAACGATGAGAATGGAATTTATGAATTAAGTGAACAAATTAATAGCTTAAATCAAAAATTACAAAATAAAATGCAGAATAACAAAATTCGTTATTTGATAGGAGATATAAGAGATTATAAACGATGTGTTTTAGCAACAAAAAATATAGATATAGTTATTCATGCGGCAGCATTAAAGCATGTTCCTATTTGTGAATATAATAAAGACGAAGCTTACAAGACAAATGTAATAGGTACAAAATTTTTGATAAAAGCATCAATTAAAAACAAGGTAAAAAAATTTTTGTTTATAAGCACAGATAAGGCTGCAGAACCAACATCTATAATGGGTAAAAGTAAGCTGGCAGCAGAGAAACTGGTAATACAAGCCAGTAAAAAAAAAACTAAAACAAAATTTTCAGTTATTAGATTTG
>CAYZPP010000163.1:0-3382 GCA_964480315.1 uncultured Alphaproteobacteria bacterium
CAATGATGATTGTAGAGCTAATTTTTTAATTAGATTTTGATTTACAATATGACGCTTTGCAATTCCTGTTGCTGGCGCAGCCGCACTCTTTCTACCTACGTAATATAAATTATTTGAAATACCTACTTTTACCATTGTATGCCTTAATCTACTTTTAATAAATGCCCAGGCTCCCATATTCTTGGGTTCTTCTTGTACCCATAAGAACTCACATTCTTTATGCTCTTTAAAAACTTTTTTAACTGTATCAAATGGAAATGGGTATAGCTGCTCAATTCTAACGATCTTGATTCCCTTAATTTTATGTTCCGTTCTAAAATCATCCAGTTCATAAAATATTTTTCCTGAACAGAAAATTACTCTTTTTACATTTTTTACTTCTTCACTAATGATTCTATGGAATGAAGTTCTTCCAGTGAATTCATCAAGATTTGATACGTTTTTAGGATGCCTAAGGGTTGATTTGGGCGTGAATATTATGAGTGGTTTTCTGAAATTTCTATGCAATTGTCTTCTTAAGGCATGAAAATAACTAGCTGGTGTTGTACAATTTAGAATTTGGATATTGTCTTCTGATGCGCTTTGTAGAAATCTCTCTATTCGCGCACTAGAATGCTCAGGCCCCATTCCTTCATGTCCATGAGGAAGTAATAATACTAAACCACTCATTTGCATCCATTTTCTCTCTCCGGGAGCAATAAACTGATCAATTATAATTTGTGCACCATTTGCAAAATCTCCAAATTGGGCTTCCCATAAGACTAGTGCATTAGGATCAGCTAGTGAATACCCGTACTCAAATCCTAAAACACCCAACTCAGATAGAAAGCTGTCTATAACCTCAAATCGTTTTTGTTTTTTTGATAGATTATTTAAAGGTATGTAACGATTTTCTGTTTCTTGATCATAGAAAACTGAATGTCTTTGACTAAAAGTTCCTCTGCCGGAGTCTTGTCCCGCAAGCCTTACTTTAAAACCTTCTCTTAATAATGATCCAAAAGCTAACGCTTCAGCAAAAGACCAGTCAATTCCTTTTTCTGATTTAATTGCCTTTATTCTTTTATTATTAAATTTAATTAATTTAGGATTAAGATTAAATCCTTTTGGAATTTTTGTTAATTTTAATCCTGTATCTTTTAATCCTTTTGCACTTTCAGATGTACGTCCTCTTCGCTTTGTATCTTTAGGAGCACCACTTAATCCTGTCCACTGTCCTCCTAGCCAAGTTTTGCTTTTCACTTTGTACGTTGCGGCTTTGGTAAACTTTTTTTCTAAGTCGCTCCAAACTGTTTCTCTAAAATTTTCTATTTGGTCTTTTTTGATGACTCCTTCCTCTATTAGCTTAGCAGAGTATATTTCCGCAGTAGTTTTATGATTTTTTATAGCTTTATACATCAATGGTTGTGTAAAAGAAGGTTCGTCTCCTTCATTATGTCCATGCCTCCTATAGCAAAACATATCAACTAGAGTGTCTTTCTTAAATTTATTTCTAAAGTCTGTTGCAGTTCTTGCTGCTAGAACTACAGCTTCAGGGTCGTCACCATTTACGTGAAAAATTGGAGCCTGAACAATTTTAGCTATTTCTGAAGCATATGGAGCTGAGCGACTATATTGAGGACTCGTTGTAAAGCCAATTTGATTATTAATAATAAAATGAATAAGGCCACCAATTCTATATCCATTTAATTGAGACATGGTGAAGGTTTCTGCCACAATGCCTTGTCCAGCTATGGCCGCATCACCATGAATGAGTAAGCCTGAAACTAGATCATTATTTTGATCATTAATAATCGTTTGTTTGGCTCTAATTTTACCTGCAACTATAGGATTAACAGCCTCAAGATGAGAAGGATTTGCTGCCATGCTTACATGAATTATATTTCCATTAAAACTTCTATTAGAACTCGCACCTAAATGATATTTCACATCCCCTGAACCTTGATCACTTAAAGCATTTTCTCCACCATGTATAAATTCACTAAAAATTTGGACTTGTGGTTTTTTAATAATATTAGCTAAAATATTTAGTCTTCCTCGATGAGCGCACGCAAAAGAAAAATCTTTAATTCCATAATCTGAAGATCTTTTCAAAATTTGCTCTAGGGCTGGAATAGCCGATTCAGATCCATCTAAACCAAATCGTTTACTTCCCCTATATTTTTTATCTAAAAACTTTTCAAAAATTTCTGAACTTATCAATCTTTCTAAGATTGTTTGCTTCCCCTTAATGGTCAGATTCATTTCTTTACGATTTTCTATTCTATCTTTTAGCCAGAGGTACTCCTCCGGGCTTTGAATATGCTTATACTCTGATGCGAAAGTTCCAGAATAAATATTTTTTAATTTTTCTAAAATTTCTCTTATAGTTGCAAACTCAAAACCTAAATAACCTTTAAGAAATATTTTTCTATCCATATCTTTTTCCTCAAAACCATAATAACCAGGTTCGAGACCTGCTGGGCTTTTAGAATTGTAAAGATTTAAAGGATCAAGATTTGCCTGTAAATGTCCGATTTCCCTATAAGCCCTGATTATCATGACTGCTTTTAATGAGTCTGAAATGGCTTGATTGGAATCAATTTGCTTATAATTATTATCTGGAACTTTAGTCCAATCTAATTTCTCATAATCTTCTATAATTGCTAGCTCTTGCGGATCCAAGGACTTAAAAAAGTCAATCCAACTTTTATCAACAGAATTTTTGTCAGATTTATAGCTTTTATAAATCTCTACAATTTGAGATGCGTTATTTGTTGTTAAAAAAGAGTTATAAGATCTCATTTTATAATTGAAGAATTATATAAATTTTTATTCTCCAATATCAATATATGTGATTATTTTATTTAGTCTATTTAATTTGAATATAAAGTTAATTCAAAATTTTATTAACAGCAGAAACTAAGCTTTGGACTGACTTTACTGAGGTGTTTAGCATTTTTTTTTCAGCGCCACTAAGAGAAACTTCTATTACTTCTTCTACACCGTTAGATCCAATTATTACTGGTACTCCCATGTACATGTTCTTGAATCCGTACTGTCCCTTTAAGTAAGCAGCACAAGGTAAAAGTTTTTTTTGATCTAAAAGATAAGCTTCGGCCATCTGTATCGCAGAACTAGCAGGAGCGTAAAATGCGGAACCTCTTTGAAGAAGCTTAACAATTTCCCCACCACCCATTCTGGTCCGATCAAATATTTTATTAATCTTCGTTATCGGAATTTTTTTCTTTTTAATAACATCTAAAAGGGGAATTCCTCCTATTGTCGTGTGATTAATCATAGGGACCATATCATCTCCGTGACCGCCCAATACAAATGTTTGAATATCATTAACTGATACACCTAGCTCTTCAGATAGAAAAAATTTTAATCTTGATGAATCTAA
>CAYZPP010000164.1:0-3379 GCA_964480315.1 uncultured Alphaproteobacteria bacterium
TTTGTGGTGTCAACTGGTATTGAGTGATACGATATTCATTGGGCGGATTTTTAAATGCTTCTGCATCGATGGTTGTTTGTGCAGAAATATGTAGACTGGGAATTACCAGGAATGAAGCTATCAATACGATGCTTATTTGTAGTTTTTTTAGTTCCATTTGTATTTTTCTATATGATTGTTAATATTATTCTTCTTTTCATTGTTTAAGATGAAATCCTTATCGATTTTTTAATTTGCCATTTCTGCACTCTTTTTACCATCATTATTCCGTCTCAAGCGAAAGAATTTTAACAGGTCCAATCAGTCCTGAATTCAACAATTTGTCATTTTTGGTCCAATGGTTCCATGCCGAAAAAGCTTTTTTATCATCCTCAGGAATGGATGCTCCATTGCGCAGCCATTCAGGGAATGAAGTGTAATTTTTACCACGTTTCTTCTTATCACCATTTACTCTTCCTTCCCAAGCTGGAAAGTGCTCATCACCAATTAATCTGTTGACCCATAAATTGGTCACTTTCACTTCCAATTCATTTTTACCGGATTTTACAACATCAGAAATATCTATCCTGAATGGTGGTTTCCACAAGGTCTTCAATGTTTTTCCGTTTAACTTGATTTCGGCAATCACCTGAACATCGCCTAAGTCGAGAAATATGGCTTCCTTCTCCTTTTTAAGTTCAAATTTGGTAAGATAGGTTGCTGTTCCTGAAAAGTGACGGACATCAAAATCGCTGTGTCCATTCAGTGGGATGAGTTTATCGAGTGTGATTTGACCTTTGGGGACATAGTGCTTATCAAAGGACACCTTCCAAGCCTTATCAAGCTGAGCGATCTCCTTGTATACAGGCCTTGGTGTTGAATTTCCTTTTTTGCTTGTGTTTTTGCGGAATACTACAAAAACGGATGCTGCTTCTGATATATTCAAGGCCACCTCTGTTCTACCATCGGCAGTAATTTTCCAATTTTCGGCAGGAGCAATTTCTCCCGTTTCGAGATTCCAAATCTCAGGCAGCTTACCTGCCACACGAAACTTGCAATTCAGTTCCCTTTCTTCATACGACTGATTAGAAACAAAGTAGTAATCATCTCCATCAATTATGTGATGACTATACTCTGTTTGCTCTGGTATTTCGCAATCGTTTTGTATAGTTGAAAGTGCCGAATTGAATTGTTCCGGAGCTTTTATTTTACCCGAATCCCAATATTTAGTCACCAACTGTTGTAACTTTTTATCATTTCCTTCAAAATCAGAAAGTCCTGGTGTTCGCAATGGTTTAGGTGCAAATATTGTCACGCCTTGCGCTGCCAAGTTTGCCATCTTTTCGGCAGTTTCAATGGTCATTAAATCTGCACGTTCAATTAAGAGCAATTTGTATTTGTTCTCTAATAACTTACCGTTGTAAGTCACGCGAATATTTCCGGTTTCATCTACCGAGAGCGTATTGAGTGTTTCAATATTACTCAAGTCAAATCTCAATCCTGATAAATAATCCTCAAGCGGCTGTTCTTCGTTACCAATAAAACTGATAGCCCCCTGCTCTTCGCCATAAAGCACAAGCAAGTCCGAAACGTATCTTCCTTTTTGCATAATATACTGACAACGTGCAATGTATTTGAGCCACTCTTTAGACTTGTAGAACCAGGTGTTGTTTCGATGAAACTGCGTCCCAAACTGACCCATGGTAAACCCGGGTTTTACATTATCATTCCATGGCTGGTGTACAGAAGTGTGAAAATAGTACCGATTTACACCCGCAGCAAAGGCTCTGTCTCCACGTATCTTCATGCTGTAGGGATGGGCTGTCCAATCGCCTTGCATACGGGTAAAAGATTCCGCACCAACAATTTTTTCACCTTTTAAGCGCACAGCAGACGGCACTATTTGACTGGTCCAATCCCATAGATTTCTTCTACTCTCAGGATTATCTCTTATCCAAAACTCAGTCAATACCAAATCGGATATCTTAGCTACCGTTGGCGCATCAAAAGAACCTGTTCCATAGGGTTCGGTGGCTAATTTAAATCCTTGTTCGTGGCATTTTTCTTTGAAATACTGAAAGTAATTCTTATGCATTAAATCAGCCACTGTCGTCCGCATATCCCACAGTACTCTTTCGGTGTATTCGGTGCTTTCTACAATTCTACCTGTCATGCATACAAGATTTGGAATAATATCATAGTGGCGTAAATTATTAAACTGCTTTGGAAAATCATCCGTCCAGTTTTGATGCCCCACTTCGTAGCTGTCAATTAAAATAGTGGTAAACGACTTTTTCCCCTCAGCATCGACAATGATTTGGTTTAGCAGTTCATTCCAGTGAATATCAGCAGCCTTTCTACTAAGTTTATCAATTTCAAGACCCAATCCACCTTTTTTTGTTAATGGTTTATTGGTGACAGCAGTTGTAGTGTACCCCATTCTAAGCACTGTCCAATTCCCTTTTGGGGCATTCCAGTTAAGCGTTCCATCCTTGTCCATTTTTTGAGTAATGACCTGTATTTTATCCGCATCAATCACACTGTTCTGAGGAGCATCATCAAACGACGGAAAGATTTTATCAGGACGTGCCCTCAGTTCATTCAACGATTTTGAATCCCACTGGTCTAATCTATATGCTTTATCTGCTGGAGTGGGGAAAGCCACTACGGCTACATCTCGATAGAAATTATAGGGCTTTTGTTTTTTATTCAATTCGGGAAGTGGCAATTGAATTGATTTTTCATTACCGCTAATTTGTGTTTCGCTCCACACCATCATTTTCATCGAATGTTCCGGTGTAATCCAGGGACCTCCGGTACTTGACCAACCCGAGGAACTATTTACAGCAACTTCCAATCCCAAACGCTCCGCCTCAGCAAAAGTGTACTTAAACATATCATGAGATTTTGGGGAGTTATACTCAACACCACCAAAGGGAGTTGCCCAATCGATGTTGAACATTTGTATACCTCCAATGCCCACCTCTTTCAGCGCTTCAAGGTCTTTGGTAATACCTTGTTTTGAAATATTTCCATTCACCCAGTGCCACCAGGTATGTGGTTTTGCCCAATCAGGTGGGTTTTGAAACTCTTTTTCAATAGGATCAACTTGAATGGAATCAATACAACTAATCATACAAATCAATGTAAATAGCGTGAATATTGTTGTTTTAATTTTCTTCATTTTATTTTATAATGACTTTATTTTATTACCAATTCAAAAGGATTGAGTGTCCAATCATTCATTTCAATTATGGTTTTACCACCGTTCCAACCAAATAACACTTTGGCATCCTCTTTTTTAAGCGTGCGATCCCATGTGACTTCTACTTGGCCGTCTGACAAGTTTTTAATTTGTATCCATGGACTGTCATTCAACACCAGTGCCGTTGTTTTTCTT
>CAYZPP010000165.1:0-3350 GCA_964480315.1 uncultured Alphaproteobacteria bacterium
ATTCTTGCTATTGATTTACAACCTAAAAACTTAAAAATTTCTTCAGATACTTTAATTAATTTTTTGTAATCATTAATGGGAATTTCAGCGGGTATAATATGATCGCTATATCCTTTTTTATATTTAGCATTATAATCATAAATGAGTGAATTGAATTTAATTTCAGTAACTCCTAATGCCTTAATATTGCCTTTATTTTCTATAACAGTAACAGTCAGTTCTTTATCAATTTCAATCAGTTGCTCTAAAATTATTTCTTTTTTATTTTCGGATAAATATCTTTTAAGTTCAGAATTATTATTTATAATTTTGATACCGACAGAAGAACCTCCCCTATTAGGTTTGGCTATTAATGGGAAATGATTACATTTCAATTCATTATATGTTTTAGGTATTTCAATATCTATCTTTTTAGAAATAAAAGTTTTAGTTAATTTCTTATCCATACATATACTTGAGGAAATTTCATCTGAATGTGTAATAGTTATAGAGTTATTTTTAGCGAAACAAGCCAATCCACCGTCTTCACCAAATTCCCCATGAAGAGCATTAAATATAATATCAGTCTTGTGATCTAATATTTCATTTAGATTACTCTTATTTAAATCAAAAAATTCAACATTAAAATTTTTTTTTTTTAATGTTGAATATACTTTTCTACCTGACCTTAAAGAAATATCTCTTTCTGATGACCAGCCTCCAGATACAACTAAAATTTTTTGATCATTTTTAAACAATTAATCTCCAACTATTCTTAGTTCTTTTTCTAATTTAATATTATGTTTTATTAAAACTTTATTTTCAATTTTTTTTAAAAAACTTTCAATAATATCAGGATTGACGAAAGCTTTATTTTCAAAAAAATTACTATGTTTTCTTGATAATTTGACATCACCTATATAAAAACTTTTATCAACAGAAGTGCTAATTAATTTCCATGCATTAAAATGTGGTGGATTTTTAAAAATACTACCGCAACAATTAACTTTTTGAGGTTGAGTAATTTTTCTCTGCTTATCAAAATCCATCATTTTAGATTTAATTAAATCCTTATCAGTATATTGAATTTTCATATTTACACTTAATATAATCTTATTTTTGATCTGGAAGCCCTCTCTGTATTTAAAATTAATTTCATCTACTTTAATTTCTTTTGTTTCAAAAGTTAAAGTATCGAAAATATTTATTGATATTATCTTATCGCTAATCTTGTAACCATAACAACCGGCATTCATAAATACGTTACCTCCTATCGTGCCAGGAATAGTATAAAGAAACTCATATCCTCCTATAGAATTCTCATAACAAAAAATGGAAAATTTAGAATCTAAAACACTAGCTCCGACAGTAACAATGTTATCTTTGATTAAAATTTTAGTAAAATCATTTGATAGTTTTAAGAGTAATCCACTGAAACCTGATGCTTTGATTAATGTATTTGAAAAGTTACCAACTATGATAAATGAAATTTTATTAAGATTTATAAATTTAAAAATATCGATTAAGTGTTTGTGGCTTTTAATATTACAATATAATTTTACCTTACCTCCAGATTTAAGCCAAGAAATTTTAGATGTGTCAAAATCCTTTTTTATATTAAGATTATTTAATTCTATATTTTCTAGATTCATAATATGTTTTTAGTTCCTTAGAAATTGTACCTGCACCAGCACAAATAAATAAATTGTCTTTAAATTTAGTACTATTTTCATCAAAAAAATTAAATAATTCTTCATAACTATTAACATACATAGCTTTTTTATTTTTAGTTATATTTATATCATTAACTAAATTTTTCGAATTTTTCCAATTTTTCTTTAGGAACTCACCAGCTGAATAAGTTTCAAGCACTATAAGGTTAGGAGCACTTAATAATACTCTTATGTAATCATTATATAATAGGTTTAATCTACTATATCTATGAGGTTCTATTATCAAAAATTTATTTTTTTGAGGAAATAATTTCACAACAGATATTAATTTATCTATCTCAACAGGATGATGAGCATAATCATCAATAAATAATGAGGATCGTATAGATCCAATTATATTCATTCTTCTTTCAACACCCTGAAAAGACATAAGATCTCTAGATTTTAGATTAATACCAAGTTCATTTAATACACAACAAACGGCAGCTACATTATAAGCATTATGATTACCTAATAAATTAGAACATACATTATTAATGTTTTCATAAGATTTACTTATTAAATCAAATTTAAGATTTTTATCAGTTAATTTTAAATTCTTAATAATTAATTTATTAGTTAAATGAAAACCAAACTTAATAACATTCTTATAATTTATATTATTTAAAAAACTATCATCACCATTTAAGAAAATTTTAGTATTGTTTTTATTTAATTTTTTAATATATGAACTAACTTTATTTTCTAAATTACTTAAGGTTTTGTAATAATCCAAATGTTCAGAATCAACATTCAAATATATCAAAAAGTTAGGACGAAGATTAAATACAGTTCCATCACTTTCATCAGCTTCAACAACAACAAATTCACTATCAGTAAGGTGAATATTTTGACCATAGTTTTTCATGATGCCACCAGAAATTATAATTGGATTTAAGCCTTTTTTATCAAGTATATGTCCCAATAAAGAAGTAGTAGTTGTTTTTCCATGAGATCCAGAAACAGCTATTAAAAATTTATTTTTACAAATAATTTGTAATAGTTTTGCTCTACTGAATAAAGGGATTTTTAATTTACGAGCGTGAAGCACTTCAGGATTATTTTTTATTGCAGAAGAATAAAAAATTACATCTTTATTTATAATATTTTCTTTTTTGTGACCAATAATCACTTTAATTCCATACTTGTTTAAAATTTTAGTATTATTATTAACACTTATGTCACTGCCTGTTACTTTAATATTCTTATTATGCAAAAATATTGCTAGAGCACTCATTCCAATTCCATTAATACCAATAACGTGGACAGATTTAGATTTTAGAAAATTGATATCCATTATTTCTTAATAAAAGATGATATTTTTTGAATAGAAAAAGGATTGATGAATTGATTAAAATAGAAAGATTTATGATCAAGTAGTTTTTTATAATTTGGAATTTCATCTTTTAATTGCATTTTATCAATAAAGAATTTTTTATTAAATTTTTGGTGCATATCTCTAGAATGTAAATGAGGATGAAAGTATACTTTATTTGTAAAATATAAAATTTCAAACATAGAACCAGAACCACATCTAGAAAAAATTAAATCATAATTTTCAAATTTCAAATCATTAATAAAACTAAAAAAAAAGACATTTGAACTTACTTTTTTATATTGTTCCCTAATAGCAGGATATGAATTTGGAATTTGAACATT
>CAYZPP010000166.1:0-3314 GCA_964480315.1 uncultured Alphaproteobacteria bacterium
GTATTTTCCTACATATATATTTATATCTAATTAAACATATCTAAACATGACAACATATAACAACATAATAAAGCATTTAATACTTGTTATTTCATTCGCATTCTTAAATTTCAATTTTGCCTACACTGAAAGTCTTTTTAAAGTTAAATCCATAATTTCGTTAGCCTCAGAAATTAATAAAACTGTCAGCATAAGCTCCACTAGTGAAGCTTACAGAAAAATCGAAGTCAAAAGTGAAGTTACTTCAAAGGTAGATAGGGTTATAAAAACAAAAGGGTCTTTTGTGGACAAAGGTCAAATAGTTATAAAACTTGAAGAGCTTGATTCTTATAAAAGATTATTTGAGAATGACTTAATATCAAAAAATGAATTTAATAAAATTGCACTCACAGCTCCCTTTAACGGCATAATTCTTGATGGCCATAAGATTGAAGGTGAACTTGTGACTCCAGGCTCGTCTGTTTATGAAATAATTGATTTATCAAAAATTAAAATAGTTGGATATGTTAATGAAAATGAAATTAGAGGTATAAGCACTGATAATAAAGTTGAAGTTAAAATTTTAGATCAAAATATTAAAGGTACTATTGACTACATTTCCCCTATAGCCGACTATAATACCAAAACATTTGAAATTAGTGTAGTTTTTGATAATTCAGATTTATCTATCAGGGATGGTTTGTCAGCGAAACTCACAATCTATAAAGAAAAAATTAAAGCCCATAAAATTTCGCCTTCTGTTTTATCCTTAGGAGACGATGGTGATATTGGAGTTAAAGTTTTAGACGAAGGTAATGTAGTCTTATTCAAGAAAATAATAATTATTGACGATACTTCTGACTACATGCTTGTAAGCGGATTAGATGATAAGGAAATAATTATTACCGTTGGTCAACAGTATGTCTCTTCTGGCGATAAAGTAGCTACAGAGTAAAATGAATTTAGTTCGTATAGCTAATAATTACTACAGAACTACAATTTCAATTCTTGTATTCATTCTAATTTCTGGCTCTTTGGTATTTAATAATATTCCAAAAGAGTCTAACCCTGACGTGAGCCTCCCCTTTATTTATGTCTCAATGAACCTTACTGGAATTGCGCCAGAAGATTCTGAAAAACTTTTAATTAAACCCTTAGAGGAAGAAGTTAAAAATATTGAAGGAAAAAAAGAACTTAAAAGCACTTCTTATCAAGGTGGAGGAAATGTATTGTTGGAGTTTGAGTCTGGATTTGATCCAGATCAGGCTCTCTTAGATACTAGAGAAAAAGTTGATCGAGTAAAATCAGATCTTCCTTCAGATGCAGATGAACCATCAGTTAATGAAGTAAATTTGAGTCTTTTTCCAATATTAGTAGTCTCGGTAAGTGGGGAAGTTTCTGATTTTCTTCTTAAGAAGGTGTCTAATGATCTTAAAGATAAAATAGGATCACTTCCTAATGTTCTTGAGGTTAAAATAGGAGGCGAAAGAGAAGAGCAACTCGAAATAATTATTGATCAAAATAAAATTGAGAGCTATGGATTAAATCTTAATGACATTTTATCTTTTGTTAAAAGCAATAATCAAATTGTATCTGCGGGCAGTATAGACACTGGCGACGGAAGATTTGTTATAAAAATTCCTGGTCTTTATGAAAACTTAAATGATATTTTCAATACACCAATTAAGATTAATGACAGAAAAGCGATTAAATTTAAAGATATAGCTAAATTAAAAAGAAAATTTAAAGATCCTGAAAACTTTGCTAGGTTAAATGGGGAATCTTCATTTACCCTAGAAATATCAAAAAGAATTGGTGCAAATATAGTCGATACTGTGAAACAGATTAAAATCATAGTTGAGGAAGAAAAATTAAAATTACCATCTAAAATCAAGATAAATTATTCGGGAGATGACTCTGTTGATATTAAAAATATGTTGGGGGACCTTCAAAATAATGTCATTTTTTCAATTATTCTTGTAATGAGCGTTGTTGTTCTTTTTCTTGGAATTAGGTCTAGCCTTTTAGTTGGGTTAGCCATACCAAGTTCTTTTTTATTAGCTATTTTAATTCTTAATGCTCTTAACTACACAGTTAATATGGTTGTTCTTTTTGGGTTAATTTTATCAGTTGGACTATTGGTTGATGGAGCGGTTGTTGTTGTTGAGTACGCACAAAGAAAAATTCAAGATGGAACTAAGATTTCAGAAGCTTACCTCAAAGCATCCTCAAGGATGTCACTTCCAATAATAGCTTCCACTCTAACTACTATTGCTGTTTTTATTCCTCTTTTATTTTGGCCGGGAACTGTAGGTGGTTTTATGAAGTATATTCCCATAACTTTAGTTGCCGTTTTATCCTCTTCACTTCTTATGGCACTAGTAATATTACCAACCGTAGGATCTCAATCACAAAAAATTAGAAGTTTATTTTTATTCGTCATAATTCCTATTATTATTATAACTATACTAAGTTCAGTTTCTTTTAATTTACTAGATATTCTAGGCTTAGGTTTTATTATAAAGACTGTAATTAAAGTATTTTTAGTTTTAGGTATTAGTTTTCTTATCTATAAAATATTCAAAAGTAATTTTTTTGGTCTGTTTAATAAAAAAAATAAAAAGATAAAAAACTATGAAAGCCATGATGAGGATGACTTAATTGATCTTTCAGAAGTCAAAGGATTAACAAAAATTTATATTAAAATATTATCCTTCCTCACTAATCACCCTTTAAAAGTTGTTTCTTTTTCATTGATTCTTCTAGTTAGTATATATGTCACCTATTCTAAGTTTGGTAATGGCGTGAACTTTTTTCCTTCTGTGGAAGCTCAAAATACGAAAATAGTAATTTATGCAAGAGGTAATCTTTCTATTAAAGAAAAGGATGATTTAGTAAAAAAAGTTGAAAATGAAGTTATAGGTATTCAAAAAGATAATAATGAGTTTCGATCTATATACACAACATCAGGAAATGTATCTAACAGGCAAGAAAGCTCTGAGGATGTTATTGGTTTTATTGATATTGAGTTTGTTGATTGGGATGAGAGGAGGAAAGCAGATTTAATAATTAGTGAGATTAGAAAATCAACAGAGGGCATAGCAGGTATTAAAGTTGAAACAAGAACACAAAGAGCCGGACCTCCAGGTGGTAAGCCCATTGAAATTAACCTAGCCTCTGATAACGCAAGTTTAATTCCAGCTGAAATGGAAAAAATAAAAAATTATTTATCTAAATTAGAAAATATAAGAGATCTTGAAGACTCGAGCCCTTCTCCTAGTATTGAATACCAACTTTATGTCGATAGAGAAGAAGCGGCAAAATATGGAGCTAAT
>CAYZPP010000167.1:0-3292 GCA_964480315.1 uncultured Alphaproteobacteria bacterium
TTCTATTAATACTGGCAGCCCTTATATGGGGTACGGCATTTGTTGCTCAGTCTACTGGAATGGAGTTTATTGGGCCGCTTACTTTCACAAATGTGCGCTTTCTAATTGGTGCTATTCTGGTTGCGCCGTTAGCCCTCAGAGAAAGGAAGTTATTTTCTAATGTTGAAGAGCTGAAAAAAAAAAGATTATATATGATTCTTATTTTAACAGGCTGCTCACTACTAATGGGGTCTTATTTACAACAGTATGCCCTACTTTATACAAAAATTGGAAATGCAGCTTTCCTGACAATACTTTATGTCCCTTTTGTTCCTATTATTTCTCGTTTTTTTCTTAAAAAAAAAATTCACTGGTCAATATGGCTATCAGTTAGTATTTGTTTAATTGGCTCTTACTACTTAACCTCTGAGAATAATTTTGAAGCGCAATTTGCAGATATACTGGTAATTATTTGCGCTATTTTTTTTGCTATTCACTGTATTTTAATAGATGAGTTTTTTGAGATAGTCGATGCCCCATTTACGTTAGCATCAACACAATTTTTTGTATGTTTTTTAATAAGCTTACCTTTAATTTTTGTTTTTGAAGAACCGACATTGTCGGGAATATATAAAGAACTGTTTGAAATATTATATGTCGGTATAATGTCAACAGGGATTGCCTACACTCTCCAGATAATTGGACAGAGATATGTGAAACCATCTACAGCCGCTATTACGTTTTCTTTAGAAGGAGTATTTGGCGCCCTATCGGCATGGATAATTCTCAGTCAATTTTTAACTCATATCCAAATAGTCGGATGTTTATTGATAATTACAGGCGTCCTAATCGCTCAATTAATTCCTATTATTAATAAAGAGGCAGCCAGTCAAAGGTTTTATGATGATTGATACTTTGTATTTAGTTAGCGATTGCCAATTCATCAAAATTACTTGTATAGGCAGAACTTAAATTTTTTCTTTTGGTTATGTATAGGCGTTCGTAATTTTCTTTCGCTATAGAAATACTCCCTCCGCCATATTTTCTATTTATCAAATCAAATGTTTTATCAAGTCTTGTTAATCTTTGATCTTTCATTCTGCACTCACTATTAAATAGATCATTATTATAAAAATTCTCTGGATAAAGATCCGATAGAATAACTCCTGCTTTCTTATAAAATATTCCTTCTTGGAAAATTTTTTGTAATGCCTCTAAAGATTTATTAACTATATCGAAAATATGATTAGTTGGATTAATGAAAGAAAGTGTTTTAATAGAGTGGTATTGCTTCTTATTCTTACTGTATCTATTAGACCTAATAAAAACAGATATGCTCTTAACTTGTAGTTTTTCACTTCTTATTTTTTCAGAAGCTCTAGTGGCATAAGAAATTATTCTTTTTTCTAAATCATTTTTATTGGTAATGTAACTTTCAAAAGATCTGGAAATAATACACTGATTTCTAATTGAAGATATTTCATTAAGCTTTAGGCAAACTTCACCTCTCAGCTCCCTATGAGTCCTCTCTCCCACCACTCCTAAATACTGTCTAATCCATCTAGGGTCTTTTTTGTATAAATCATATGCGGTGTATACTTGATTTAGCTTCAAGAACTCTGAAATACTAGCGCCAATACCCCAAATATCTTTGACGTCAAGTATCTTAAGAGCTAATTCAATTTCTCTTTTATTCATTAAGGTTACAACTTGGGATCCAGTCTCATCTTTTTTGGCTAAAAAATTTGCAACTTTGCAGAGAGTTTTATTTGGTGCAATACCAATACTAACCGGTACGCCAATCCACTTATTAATAATATTTTTTATACTTAGGGCTCTAGAATGAAAAGATCTTTGGGAGAATTTATTTAAAATTAAAAAAGCCTCATCTATAGAATAAATTTCTAAATCATCAGATAAATCTTTTAATACAGTCATTACTCTAGCGGATATATTTCCGTAAAGAGTGTAGTTAGATGAGTAAACATGAACTTTATTTTTCTTAACTAATTCTTTTATCTGAAAAAAAGGCACACCCATCTTAATGCCTGCTTTTTTAGCCTCTGAACTTCTGGCAATCACGCAGCCATCATTATTAGATAAAACAACTACGGGCTTGTTAATTAAATAAGGATTGAATATAGCTTCGCAGGAAGCATAAAAAGAATTACAATCCACTAATGCTAAACATTGCATCCTTTAATATTTTATAAATTGATGAATAGCACTTGTCACTACTCCCCAAATAAGTAGATCCTCTTTATTTTTAATTTCTATATTTGGATATAAAGAATTTTCAGATTTAAGTTCTGGATTACCCAGATTATCAATTATCAATCTTTTAACTGTTAGTTCACCAAAAATTGAAGCGATAACAATATCTTTACTTTTCGCATCCAGACTACGATCAACGACTAAAATATCTCCATCATATATGCCTACATTGATCATGGAGTCTCCGCCTGCTCTTATAAGAAAAGTCGATGGTTGATTTTTGATCAATAACTTCTCTATACTTAAATTTTTTTCCAAATAGTCATCAGCTGGAGAGGGAAATCCTGCTGAAACTTTAGAAATGACATAAGGTATAGAATAAAAAGACTCTCTTATTTTGTTCATATTTTGTTCTTTTACACTAGATAGCTGTAATAGTGAAGTTTTTTAAGAAATTACTGTGGATTATTATCAGAATTTTCAGATGAAGAGATACGTTGGTTTAAAATAGCTAATTTTTCACAAAGATTTTTAGTATGGTTTATAAAAGTATATAAAATTAGATACATTCCTATAAAAATAATAATACTTTCAAAACTAAAAATATCTGGGGAGCCGAGAAAAACCTTATTAATAACAATTGAACAAATAAAACTAGTAACCAGAGGAGCCAGCCTAGAAAAAATAAGGAAGTTTCTTACCTGTATTGCTCTTTGTTCGATTAAACTATTCATATAAGTTATATATAATGCTTAGGTATTGAAGTAAATAATTAATGAGTATAGTAAAAAAAATTAATATAACAAATAGAAGTGATGCTGATACTTTCTATATAGAAGAAGCTTATTTAGAAAGTGGTGCAGGTATAGTTGGCGATAGATACTATAATAATTTTAATAGTCCGAGAGAACAAATTACTTTAATAGAACAAGAAGTAATTCAAGATTTTGAGAAGAGAGTAGGTCAAAAAATAGAATATAAAGACTTCAGAAGAAATATTATTACAGAAGGCTTTCCATTAATAAGACTGATAAATAAAAAAATTCAAATAGGAAGTGAAGTAATTTTAAAAATTCATGAGATATGCGAACCTTGCAAC
>CAYZPP010000168.1:0-3265 GCA_964480315.1 uncultured Alphaproteobacteria bacterium
TAATAGCTGCCGTTTTTAAACCCGAAAAAGAAAAATTACAGTTTTTAGTTTTTGTGAGGGGAGATGGTAATTTAAAAGAATGAGGATCACCTCCAATTGCTTTTTTTTCTAACGCTGGACCGCCAGGATAACCAAGCCCCATTACTTTAGCAACTTTGTCAAAACATTCTCCAGCAGAATCGTCAATTGTTGAACCGAGTATTTTAAATTTTTTTGCTGACTCTATTAAAACTATTGCAGTATTTCCTCCAGAAACAAGCAAACATAAATAAGGAAATGATACATTTGCTACTAATCTTGGTGAAAGCAAGTGAGCCTGTAAGTGATTAATAGGGAGAAGAGGTTTATTAAAGGCAATGGCCAAACCTTTTGCAACACTTGAGCCAACTATCAGGCCACCAATTAAGCCAGGTCCGTAAGTAGCAGCTATATAATCAACTGATTTTAATTGTTTTAAGGGTAAATTTTTTAAAACCATATCCATAATATCTAAATGTTGACGGGCAGCAATTTCTGGGACTACTCCGCCAAAATCTTTATGAAATTTTTGATGATTAATTGTCTGAATATACTTGATTTTCTTAAAATTATCGACGATTGCTATAGATGTATCGTCACAAGAACTTTCTATTGCTAAAACTTTCATTATTATAAAAATATAGATTCTAATTGATGAGCGACAATAAAAAAATTTCAACAAATAGAGGTTTCTTAAAAAGAAATTCTTTTATTATTATTTTTATCGTGGTTTTAGTTATAGGAAGTACTTATTTATATTTAGATAATAAAGGCTTAATTCAAAATATCATTAAGGTCAATCCAACTATAGAACCAATAATTGAAAAAAAGGAAGTAAATTCTAATAAAAATTTAGAAATGAAAGTTGCCAATCTTGAAAAATTAATTCTTGAATTATCGTTGACTATGCAAGACGTGCAAACCAAAAATTTTGAACCAAAAATCACTCAACCTCAGCAAAACATTATTGAAGTAAAAGACTTAGATGCTTATGAACTACTAAAAAGCATGAATTTAATTTTACTTAATATCGATGATCAACAAATTAGGAATAGCAATGTTACAAAACTTCAAAGTCAGTTTATGTTTTTCACAGAGCCTAGACTCCAATCACTTTTATCTCTTCCAGATAGTACTTTTATTCAAGAACAATTATCTAAAAATGAAAATAGTTTTGTAAAAGAAGAATTTTTAAAAAATCCTAAAATAAACTGGTTTAAAAATATAACCCAAAATATTTTTAAGATATCCGTATCAAGGATATCAGCAAGTGCTGTGGGCTTATTCATGTCAGCTATAGAAAATAAAAACTATCTAAGTGCAGTTATTAACTATGAAAATTTAACATCTAATCAAAAAATCTTCTTCAAAGAAACTTATCAAATTGCAAAAGCTTATGAAGAACAAAAATCTTTTTTGGAAAACCTATTTTAAATGATAAAATTTTTATTAATTCTTTTAATGTTAATGGCAGGATATGCGTCTTTATTTTACTTATTTAATGGTTGGGAAGATTTAGCTATTGTGTTTGGCATATGGCAATTAGAAATCGCCATGGTGCAAGCAATTATTATTATACTTTCCACATTACTTTTCATTACTTTTTTCATTTATCTTATTGTTAAAATTGTCGTTTATCCAAGATCAATCTACTCTAGATATAAAACATCAAGAGAACAAAAAGGGCTTCATTTTTTAAGGCAAACTTTAGTTGCTATAACAGAGGGTAATACGGAAGTGGCCATTAAAAGCCATAAACAATTTAAGAAATATTTAGGTAAAGATCCTCTAAATAAAATACTTCAATCTCAAATTAAAAAGTCTAAAGAACTTAAGATTATTAATGTTGAAAAAGGATCTGAATAAAATTACTACTAACTTAAAAAAATAACTGTGGCACCCAAACATGTTATTAAAGCGCCTAAAACAGATAAGTGTCCCGAATAGTTTTTTGTGGCAATCCACAACATAGGTATAATCATTATAGGCATTGTGCTTGATAGGGCTGAGACAACCCCGGGATTTCCTCCTTTTAAAGCAATTATAAAAAGAGTCATTCCAATACCCATACCTAGTATACCACTAGAAATAGCGATAGTTGTTTGCTTATGATCTTTAATTTTAACCCATAGTTCTGTTTTGGGTAATATAATAAAACTTATTAATATTCCAATTGCAGCAATCAAGACACGCAAATAAGAAACTACTACTGGGTCAGTATTTATTAAAATTGGCTTCATGATAATGATCCCAATTGCTTGACAGATTGCAAGACCAATCCCGGCATATAGACCCACAAGCTTATTTCCTTGAACATTTTCAAGGTCATCATCTTTGATTGTTTTATTAAATTGAATAGCAACAATAATACCTAAAAAAATTAAACCACATCCTAGAAGTTGATTAAAACTAGGAAGTGAATTTAAAAAAAAATCTGCCATTAGAATAGTACAAGGTATTTGAATAGAAAATAATAAAGCTTCACGGCGAGGACCTAAACGTTTCAAGCAAATGAAAAGAAAAGTATCTCCAATAATGATTCCTATAATGGAAGAAAGAGCGATGGCGAAAATAATTGAATTTTCAAAGTAGATAGGGTGCCAATTAAAATAAGTATAAGGAGTTAAAATAACAATTATTCCAACTAACCGTAATAAATTATAATTATAACTTCCAAAATAGCGAACAGCACGAGTGCTCATTAGACCTGTTATTGACCAAATAGCGGCGGCACTGATAGCAAGAATATAACTAACCACGTGAACTACTTTAGAATAGAATTATTTTACAAAAAAAATTTTAAAACAAAAAAAGGGTGAGGCTTTGGGCTTACCCTTTTTTTAAAATTAAATTTAATACTATTTTCTTTGGCCAAACAGTCTTAATAACATTAAGAACAGATTAATAAAGTCAAGGTAAAGAGTTAATGCTCCCATGATGGCTGTTTTTGTTGCCATTTCTGCACTAGTTGAATAATACATAGACTTAATTTTTTGAGTGTCATATGCCGTAAGTCCAACAAATACTAGAACACCAATACAGGAAATAACAAATTCCATCATTGTGCTCTTCATAAAAATATTAACAACACTAGCTATGATGATACCTAAAAGTCCCATCATTAAGAAAGATCCAAATTTCGTTAAATCTCTCTTTGTTGTGTATCCATAAATACTCATGCCTGCAAAAACACTGCAAGTAATAAAAAATACCCTTGTAATACTGGCACCGGTATAAATTATAAAAA
>CAYZPP010000169.1:0-3254 GCA_964480315.1 uncultured Alphaproteobacteria bacterium
AGTTTCTTAATATTAATAAATTATTATTTTTTTAATTCATTTATATTTTCAAAAGTTAAACCATATATTATAAAAAGTATTGTCGCTACTATACTTGTAATTATTGGATACCAATTACCTGTAAATTTAATATATTTTTGTATCATTATTGCACCGACTGTTATAATAATTTTAGAATTGCAATTAAAATCCAATAAGTATTATTCATATATGTATTATTCTATATAAAAATAATACTTTTATATTTTAATTATGGGTAATAATCAAATTAAACAAAAATATATTAATGATATTGAAAATAATGTCGAATACGACTCTTATAAAATTTTTAAATTAAATAAAAATTTTACTTGGGATGAATTAAAGAAATCCTATAAAAAATTAGCAATAAAAGCACATCCAGATAAAGGTGGAGATAAAATTATTTTTGATTATATTACTAAAAAATTTTATGATCTAGCAAATGAATATGACTTGAGGACTTCGAATAAAAATTACAATGAACTTAAAAATGATTATTCTGATTATATACAAAAAAAAAATAATAATCAAAATAATAAATTTGATGATAATTTAAGTGTTAGTGAAAGAATTAATAAACATTTCAATGAAACGAAAGTTTATGATGAAGACACAGATTGTGGTTATGGTGATAATATGGTCAAATCAACCAAAAATAGAGAAGACTTTAAGTTTGATAATATATTTGATAATAAAAAATTTACTAATAAATCTTTTAATGAAGTTTTTGATAAAAATGTTACTATTTCAAAAGAAATTGTTAAATATGATGAACCAAAACCAATGATACTTGCAAAAAATTTAAATTTTTCTGAAATTGGTTCTGGTAAAAATGAGGATTATAGTAGTTCAGTTGAAAAAACAAACAATCTTGCATATACAGACTATATGAAAGCGCATTCTACAAATAGACTTGTTGATGCATCTGAATTAAATAATTTTAAAAGTTTCAAAAATACACAGGAATATCAAAAATATAGCGATAAAAAAATTAATAAAAAATATAATAACAAAGAATTAGATTTAATAGAAAAAAAAAAAGAAAACGAAGAACTTCAAGAAAACGATAGACTATCCAGAATAAAAAAACAAAATTTAAATATATTAAATTCTTACAATAAAGCAAATTCTATATTTTTAAAATAAAAAAATGATTCTTCTTTATTAATATTATTTTAATGTCATATACTAATAATTATAAGAAATGGTGTGAGGAAAATATAATTTTTTTTGATAACTATATTAGAAATAAAAATATTATAGTTAGTTATGCTATTACATATCTTTCTAATATGTTAAAAAGAACTGATAAAGCAATTATTTATAGAATATTCAAAAATTATATAGTAAAAGAATTTGATTTTATTTACAATAATGAAAATATTTATAATAAATATATATTTTATAATGAAAAAAATATTGATAATTTTCTAATAAATGAATTTACAAGAAAAGAACAAATTAAATTTAAATTAAACAAAATTAATTGTACTATATTAGATTTAATTATAGATGATGTTAATTAATAAACATATAATATATTATAATACTATTATTGATACTATAACAGAGATTAATAATTTAAATAAGTAATTAAAAAAAAATGAAATAATAATTATATAAATATGTTTATTTAATATTTAACATTATATGGAATGTACTAAATGTAAAAAAAAACTACAATTAAACTTATTTTCTTATAAAGATGATGAAAATAAAATATATTACTTATACTGTGATATATGTAGAAATAAACAAGATGATATAAAAAAAAAACAATATGAAAAAAATTGTTACAATGAAAAGAAAAAACAAAATATAATTAATTGTATTTGTGGTAAAAATTATATTGCATTTAGAAATTATCATATTATACGACATGAAAATTCATCATGTCATATAAAAAATGTAACTAGATAGTAAATGTCAAATTTTTTATATAATAATGATATTGACATATATCTTGATAAAATGGATATTATATTGAATTTAGACATGATAAAAAAAATATTAAATATCATTAATATTCAGATAATTAAAAACCAAAAAAAATTAAAACATATATTGAATGAAGAAATTAATGAATATAAGAATATTTATTATAAAGACAAAAATTATATAATTTTTAAAAATAAATATGATCACTTAATACTTAAAAAGAAAAATTTTCTTTTAAATTCTAAATATAATTTTTTTAAACTAGAAAAATCATTGGAAAATATTGATAGTTCATCGAATTTTATATTAAATAATAATATTATAAATAATTCTAATATCATTATGAATAATATTTCAAATTCATCAAATTTTAAAATAATTGTAAAATACTTATAATACTTATTATTTATATAAAATTAAAGGTCCTAATAATATTGATAATATTTTGTTTTTTTTCATATAAATAGATATTATTATTCCAATTAATGACCAGCATAAAAGTAATAAAATAATATTTTGTAAAATTATATCAATATTGTTATTTTTTTTTAATTCATCATTAAATCCCCATTCAATACTTGGTACATTATTATTAATTGTATTTCTAATTGCTGTTTCTTCTATTGTCTCTTTAGTCATCACTATTTTATTCTTTTTTACTATTTATTAGTTTTGATAATAATATATCATCTAAACATATATCTGATAATATTCCATTTGAAAAACAATATTTATTTGCTGTTACTTTTATATAACTTGGATTGTTATCTTGTGGTCCAGGATCTCCTTTTTCTCCTTCATCTCCATCATATCCTCGCTCTCCAGGATCTCCAATATGTCCTTTTTCACCTTCTTCTCCTTGCGGTCCTTCACTACCAATTTCGCATACTCCATCTATACCCTCTTTACCAGGTGGACCTTTTGAATTATCTAAATAAACAATTATATCATCAATATCTTTGTTCGATTTATTTGTAACTTCTTTATCATGGGTTGTTATTGTTTCATTATTATACTTAAATATAATATTGGGTATATATCCAGAGTCTCCTTTAACTCCATTTTTTAAATGTATTTTTTTTGTTTCTGCATTTTTATCAACACTATTATACATTCCAATTAAAGATACGGAATTTTTGTCATAAAAAACTATATTTGGTATTTCTTCGCCATTAATTCCATCATGTCCCTTTATCCCTCTCTCTCCTTCTTCTCCTTTAAATCCATCAAATCCAACTTTTCCTCTTTTTCCATCATCGCCTTTATCACCATTAATAATTTTTGGACAATAATCA
>CAYZPP010000170.1:0-3243 GCA_964480315.1 uncultured Alphaproteobacteria bacterium
AACGAGTTAATTGACAGTTATGGTCTTGATGAAGTGAGATACTTTTTATTTAGAGAAGTTCCTTTTGGTAATGATGGAGATTTTTCTAGAGAGTCTATTAAAAATAGAATTAATGGAGAATTAGCAAATAATTTTGGCAACCTTATTCAGAGAGTATTGAGTTTTATAGTTAAAAATTTAAACCAAAATATTGAATTAACTGACAAAAATCTTAAATTTAAGACATTTTTAGATATAATGGAATTAGAAAAATCTCTAAATGATCACATTTCAGAATATAGATTTGATGAGTACTTGAAGGATATATTTTTATTTTTAAACAACCTTAATAATTATGTAGATAAAAAAGCACCATGGGCTCTCAAAAAAACTGATACCGCTATGATGAAAGAGGTTTTGGCTAATATTTGCATATGTATTATAAGATTAACTCAATATCTTCATCCTTTTATGCCTCAAAAAACTATTAAAATTCTTGCACTTTTTAATCTAGATGAAAGTTTTAAGTCTTTCTCAAAAATTGAACATGTTTTAAGTATGAAATTTCTTAAAATCAATCAACCAGAACCACTTTTCCAAAAGATTGAATAATATAAAGCTTATAGACGGTCATGTAAATTTTGGTCACGAGCTTTTGGCTGATAAATCAAAAGAAATTATTAAAGAAAGTATTGAAAACAATATAATTGGAATGCTGTGTGTTAACTCTAATTTATCAGAATTTCTAAATGATTTGAAAATTATTGAAGATTATGAGTTGATTGATATGACAATAGGGCATCACCCTAACTACGTAAATCAAATGAGTATTATTGATATGGAAATAATTTTAGATAAAAACCTAAAAGAAAACTCTAAGATTGTTGCGGTGGGAGAGACGGGTCTTGATTTCTATTATGATGCCGATAAGACTAAGCAAATTGAATCACTTGAAATTCATTTTGAAAAAGCCAGTCAATACAATAAGTCAGTATTAATTCATATGAGAGATTCTGAGGACGAAATTTTTCCTATATTAAATAAATTCAGACAGAAAGTTCCTCAAATTTTAATACATTGCTTTACAGGAACTGATGCATTTGCAAAAAAATGTATAGATTTGGACTGTTATTATTCAATTTCAGGTATTATAACTTTTAAAAATGCTAAAAAACTAAGAGAAACCATAAAGAAACTTCCGAAAAATAGAATTATATTTGAAACTGATAGTCCTTATTTAACCCCAGATCCTTATAGAGGAAAAGTGAATCATCCCAAATATCTAAAATTAATACTGGCAAAATATTGTGAGATTCTATCTCTGGATCTAGAAGAAATGGCAGCAATTTCTAACAATAATTATAGCAAACTATTCAATAAACATACCTAGATAATGAGTAATTTAAAAATAACAATTTTAGGTTCAGGTGGGAGTTTTGGTGTTCCGGCTTTGTCCAATAGATGGGGGAATTGTGATCCTAATAATAGAAAAAATATTAGAACTAGACCAGGCGCACTAATTGAAAAAGACGGAAAAACTCTTTTAATAGATACTAATCCTGACTTAAGACAGCAATTAATTACTAATAAAATCAATTCGATTGATTGTGTTTTATTTACCCATAGTCATGCTGATCATACACACGGCATTAATGATCTTAGAGCTATAAACTTTTTAAAAACAATGAGGATGCCTGTTTATGCAGATAAAATTACAAAAAAAAGCCTCTTGAATGCTTTTGAGTATATTTTTTTAAGTAAAAATATGACTCAATACCCCCCAATTTGTGAAATCATTGAATATAAAGCTGGCAATACTTATCAAATAAATGGCTTTAAAATTGATGTAATTCATCAGAATCATGGGAATATGGATTCTTTAGGATATATTATTGATGATAAAATTGCCTACAACTTAGATGTAAAATTTTTCTATGATGACAAGTATTTTGATAAGATTAAAGGGATAGATTGCTGGATAGTTGGTTGCCTAAGATATGAGAATCATCCTGCTCATGCCGAATATAATCAAATATTAAAGTGGATAAATTATGTTAATCCAAAGATAGCGTATCTGAGTCACATGACTGCTCTAATAGATTATCAAACAGAGTTTGAAAAGCTTAGTACTATCAATATATTTCCATCCTATGATGGATGTACAATTAACTTATAATATATATTATGCAACAATTAGATGTAGGATCTAATTGATTTTTTTTATTAGGAGAAATGGAATGTCAAAAATATCAAAATAATTAAATATTAAAGTGAGACATTAACCCCACCCTATGCTGTTTGGACACCATCCGGTAGTCCAGTAATATTCAAACAGTCTGGTAAATTTGATGTTCATTAACTTCATAGAAATGGTAGTGATGAAAATTGACTTATGTATGAACGCCTTCAATTACTTCAAACTTAAAAAATGGATTTATTCTTAAATTTATCGTTATACAGGAAGAACTGAGATAGAAAATGCCTGCTCTACTATCGAATTAAGACCATATAAAAATAATGACTTTGATATCATGCAAAATTAACACAATGTAAAGCAATCGTATTTTAGAAAAGAACTTAAACCAATTAAATACAATAAATTAGATCAAGGAAAAGCTCTAAATAGTAAAAAATTTAGGATTTTCGAACTAAATAGAGATCTATTGATATTTTAATAATGAAAAGAACAAAAAAAGAACTACTTTAATTATACCCAAAAAACGCTTTTAAGGACTTTTTAGATAGTGTTTATTTCTATTTAATACGAATAAATACCAAAAAAAGGTGTTTTTATGATTGATTTATTTATTTTTTTTTCTATATTGTTTAACCCCATTTTTGATAAAAAAAACTTAATTTTCTATTATCTAGATGATTGTCGCAATTTGTAAAGTTGTAAAACCATTATTAATAAAGCTTTTTATGCATATAATAATTTAGAGTTCAGGATGCATTGTCTTATATTGAGTTTTTATTGTAATAGACACGGCATTTCTCTTTAAAAACCAATAATAATCAATCTTTTTGAGATATATATCCATATTTAAGGAATGATGGAGCTTTATAGTTCTAAAAAATTGATAATTATAATAGTGCAATTATCTAAAATATAAAAAACCTAATTTTTTCAACATTTTTTCAACATTTTCTTTAATTTTAGCTTACTTAATATATTATTGTTCATGAAAACTACCTTATAAACAGTATTAACTATATTTTTCAACAGTTTTTTTATCTTTAATATTTAAAATATAATATTAATGC
>CAYZPP010000171.1:0-3234 GCA_964480315.1 uncultured Alphaproteobacteria bacterium
AGTGGCTATTTGAGCCGCATAAGGTGTCGATTTTTTTGAACCCCTAAACCCCATTGATCCACTGGAAGACCAAGATACTGCATTCCCATTTGTATCCGCAATTGTAACTATAGTGTTATTAAAAGAACTTTTGATATGAACTATACCATTGGGACTATAATCTTTTTTTTGTTTTTTTTTTGTATCGTTATTTTTTTTTTCAGTTTTTGCCATTGTTATTTAGTTACTTTCTTTTTACCGGCTATAGCAACTGCTTTGCCTTTTCTTGTTCTTGCATTTGTGTGGGTTCTTTGCCCTCTAGTAGGGAGTTGTTTTCTATGTCTAAGCCCTCTGTAGCAACCTAAATCTTTTAATCTTTTGATATTTTGAGAAACATTTCGTCTTAAATCACCTTCAACCGTATAACTATCTTCGATTAGTTTTCTAATTTTAGAAATTTCATCTTCGCTGCAATCTTTAATTCTTGTGCTGAAATTTAAACCTGTTGCAGAACAAATATCAGCTGCAAATTTTGGACCAATTCCATGGATATAAGTAAGGGAAATTATCGCCCTCTTATTTGTAGGTATATTTACGCCTGCTATTCGTGCCAATTTAGTTCTCCTGAGGTGGTGAAACTATAAAAAAAAATATCTTTAGTCAACATAAATTACTCTATAATTTTCCTAAAAAGCCTTTAATTTCAATATTAATTGCTTCCAGTGTATTATTTGCCTGAATATTTTTTAAATTAAAGTTATTTACTAGATAATCTAGTATTTCAGAATAGGTTTCTTGATATATCTCGAACCTTTTATCAAATAAATTATCATCTTTTCTTGATTCAATTTTTGATCTTTGTTTAATTCTTTCTTTCAAAACCTCACGTTCAACTTGGAAATTAACGATTAAAGGTTTTTTATCATAAAGAATTTTTTTTAAGAAATGAGCCTGTTTTAAGCTTCTAGGGTATCCATCGATTAATATTTCTTCTCCATCTAGACTATTAATTTTATCTTCTAATATACTATTTACAATAGTATCATCAATCAATTCACCATTATCCATTTTATCTTTAATTTGATTACCGAAAACACTTCCATCAGAGGATTTTTGCGTTAATAAACTGCTCACTGTCAGTATAGTCAAGTTAGGGAAATTTTCCTTGAGTAGATGAGCTTGAGTTCCTTTTCCGGAACCGGGTGCTCCAATAAAAACTATAACCATTTACTTTTGTATACTTTATTTTTACTTAATGCTTTTTCATATTGTGATGAAAATAATTGAGTTTGTACTTGTGAAAAGAAATCCATTGCCACTACAACAACAATTAAAAGGCTTGTACCTCCTAAATAAAAAGGTACTGATAATTTAGCTATCAAAAACTCTGGTATAAGAGCTATTAATCCTAAGTATATTGCTCCAACAAAAGTGAGTCTGTAGACAACATGCTCAAGATATTTTTCTGTTTGCTCTCCTGGCCTATAACCAAGAAGAAAGCCCCCGTAGTTTCTTAAGTTATCCGCCTGTTCTTTAGGATTAAAAACAACGCCTGTATAGAAGAAAGCAAAAAAAACAATTAATGAAAAGAATGCAATCATATAAAGCGGTTTACCGTGACCTAAATAAAAACTAATAGCGGAAAGTATTCCACCAGTATCTGTAGAAAAATTAGATATAGTGTTAGGAAATAAAAGTAAAGATGATGCGAAAATAGCTGGTATGACACCAGAAATATTTACTTTGAGAGGTAAAAAAGAAGACTGACCTCCGAATACTTTATTTCCAACTTGTCTTTTTGGATATTGCACAAGCAATCTTCTTTGAGCTCTTTCAACAAAACAGATTACAAGTACTAGTGTCATCATTAAAGCTATTATAATTACTATGGCTATTGCCGATAAGGCACCAGTCCTACCTAATTCAAATGTGTTATAAATAGCAAAAGGAAGATTTGCAACTATACCAGCGAAAATTATTATTGAAATACCACTACCAAATCCATTTTCAGTTATTTGCTCCCCCAACCACATAAGAAAAACTGTGCCTGCTGTCATTGTAATTACAGATGAGATTTGAAAAAATAAAATACTACCAAGGGTTGGATCAACAGTGTCTGATATATTTAAAATTCCATTAGATATTCCATAACTTTGGAAGATTGCTAGCACTATAGTTAAGTACCTTGTGTATTGTTGTATTTTTTTTCTACCAATTGTACCTTGCTGCTTTAAAGCTTTTAAGCCATCAAAAGACGATTGCATTAATTGCATTATAATAGATGCTGAAATATAGGGCATTACGCCAAGAGTAAATATTGACATTCTCATTAATGCTCCTCCGGAAAACATATCGAAAATACCTAAAATACCATCCCTGTGTTGACTAAATATTTGCTCAAGAACGGCAGAATTGATACCTGGAATTGGAATATAGGTACCTAGTCTATATGTGATTAATGCAAATAAAACGAAACTAAGTTTTTTAAAAATACCAGAGGTTTTTATAGCTTCGTTATAATCTATGTTTGGTACTTTAGTATTCATCAGATGAAATTACAAAAATTATAAAATAGAACCGCCCAAGGATTCAATTCTTTTCTTTGCTCCTTCAGTAAATTTAAAATCTTTAAATTGTAATTTTTTCTTAAATGACATGGAATCAATAATTTTTATAGTTTTTTTAAGATCTTTTTTCTTGAGGAAACCTTTAGTGACGAGAAAATCATGATTTATTATAGAGTCATCATCAACTGAATTAAAATTATTTAAAGGTATGGTCATGGATGTTGGATTTAATTTCTTAAAGGAGGTAAAACCTCTCTTAGGAGTTGCTCTATATATAGGCATTTGACCACCTTCGAAATTTCTAATAGCTACACCGGATCTAGAGCCTTGACCTTTATGGCCTCTTCCAGCAGTCTTACCCAATCCTGAACCACCGCCTCTAGCTCTTCTTTTTTTATTAACAGATCTTTGTTTTATTAATTTATTAAGCATTAGTTTTCTCTTTTGTTTATAACGTTATTAATTTCAATACCTCTTCGTGCAGAAACAGATTTTGGAGTATTGATCATCTGTAATGCTTTCATTGTAGATTTAACAATATTATGAGGATTTTTTGTTCCAATAGCCTTAGAAACAATATCGGATATCCCTAATGATTCAAAAATAGCTCTTGATGGACCACCAGATATAATTCCCGTACCCTTGGAAGCGCTTCTAAGAATTACAGTACTAGCTGAGAACTTAGCCT
>CAYZPP010000172.1:0-3234 GCA_964480315.1 uncultured Alphaproteobacteria bacterium
TGCACCCTTGTCAGTTTTCAAGACTGATGCGTTCAACCGCTCTGCCATCTCTCCGATCTGCTAGAATGTATATAAGATATAGGTTTTTTCAAATATAAATTTAAATAATTATTAAATAACCCCAAATGTAACCCCAAATGTAACCCCAAATTTATTTAAGGATATAGCAGAGCGGATGAGCGCATCAGTGTTTAGAACCGATACATTGGTTCTTAAGTTTTCATTGAATTTTAGGTATTATTTTTATGTGAAAAAACTCCCAATCCTATTTTTGTTATTCTTTTAAAAAATGCTAATTGAAATTAATATTATTTATAATTATTATTTATAAATTGAACAACACTCTATTAAGATTGATGACAATATTGATTTCCTCAACATTACTAAAGGGATTAGTAATTTTAATTTTAGTGGCATCTTCAATGCTTCCTGAATCAATAAATGAATATTTAAAAAAATTACTTATAACTAGAATTAATTGGACTGATGATTGGTTTAGGTTAATGATGGTAATGTACTTGCTTATTGAGATCTGGTTTATAATATATAGGAAAATGTATAATTTTTTCAGTAATCAATTTTCAGGAATGTAATTTTTTTTAATGAAAAAAATTATAATTCTATTTCTACTGATTCCTATTATTAGCCTAGCTGACTTTATCGTTCATGAATTAAAGCCCTCCAAATTATCAATTAACACTTATCTTAGTTTGGGATTTGAGGTTATTGCTAATAGTGCCGACAAAAAGAGCAATTATCTCCATTTAGTAAATTACAAAGAATTTAAATATGTTTATTGTATAATTGATATGGATAGGGGGAAAGTTCTTCATAGTTGTTTCACAGAGTAATGATTTGAAAATAAAAAGTGTTAGGAAGATTTACGTTATTATTTAGAATTAAACTTCCCGCCTTTTTCAAAAATTATAGCGGTCATGAAAGTACCAAAAATTAGTAAAAAATGAGCTGAAGCGGTAAAACCAAAAACCACCCAAGAAGTAAAGTAGAGAGAAAAAATAATACACCACATCCAAGCTAGAAGTTGCATAAGTAAATGTCTTAAAGCGATACTGGGTATTTTGCTTAGCGGATTCCACTTAGCATCCATAACGCTTTGATAGGTCTCAAGGAAGATTTTTCTCATATTTTTTTTTACTCGTTTTATATTTTATTAGGTCAAAATATCATATTATCAGAAAATTCAGATATAAAAAATATTTTTTATAGTTAAATTTATTTAAAATCACTAGTTATTTATAATTTTAATATTCTTAGATTATAATATCTTTCTATATCCATGAGATATAATCAAAATTACAAGAAATAGAATCTAATATAAAAATGAAAAAAATAATCCTCATAATCCTATTTTTTTTTATACATTCTCTATTATTTGCTCATGATGATAAAAATTGTGATGTATTGAAGACTTATGATTTTAGTAAGTTTAACTCATGGAAGGATAATGTTATTCAAAATGCACCAAAATATTCCCTCGATTCTGATTTTGTAGCTAATTTAATCGAACCATATTCTGTTAATAAGAACGTTATTAAGAATGATAAATGTCAGCCTGAATTTACTCTGACTTTTTCAGAATATCTTGAAAAGAGGATATCTGATTTAAGAATAAAAAATGGAATAAATAAGTTAAGTAAAATCAATAAGATACTTAATAAAATTGAATATAAATATGAAGTTCAGTCAAGATTTATCGTTTCAATTTGGGGCTTAGAAACTGCATATGGTGAAATTACAGGAAATTATCCCGTTATAGAAAGCTTGCTAACTATGTCTTATGATGAGAGAAGAAGGAAATACTTCACCAAAGAACTTTATAAAGCCTTAACAATTATTAAGGAAGGTCATATTAATGTTGAAAATTTTAAAGGGTCTTGGGCTGGAGCGATGGGTCAAAATCAATTTATGCCTTCTAGTTTCCTTGCTTACGCTCAAGACTTTGATGGGGATGGTAAAAAGAATATATGGACGAATGAGCCTGATGCGCTAGCATCCATTGCCAGATACCTTAAAGGAGTAGGATCTAATAAATGGAACGATGACTATACATGGGGCAGGGAAGTGATTCCTCCCTCTAATATTAAGTCTATAGAGCCAGAACTTTTCATTAAAAGAACTAAGGGTTGCCTTGCTATCAAAAAATTATCTAAAAAACTAACCTTATCAAACTTTTCAGATCTTGGTTTTATGTCTATGGAAAATGAAAAGTTACCAAACATGAATCTGAATAGCTATTTAATAAAAATGGGTAGAGTTCAATCTGACTATAGGTATTTTATCGTCTACGATAATTATTTAAATATTCTCTCATATAACTGTTCAAATTATTATGGATTATCTGTAGGACTTTTAAGTGACAAATTTAAATAATTCGATTTTAATACTGTTATTACTAGTTTTATTTTCATGTGAAAATGCAAATTATAATAAGTACATAAGTGATAAAGATTTCTTTAAAACAACCAGTGCTGTTAATAATAAGGCTATTTCTCAATATAACTACGAATTCACATACTCTGGCTCTGAAAAATATAAAATTAACTCAGTTTTGGATGATTTTACCGTTTACCACAAATCACTTCCCATTCCTTCTGTTTTGAAATTATCAAATCCTAATAATCTTGGCGAGTATGAGACTGTAAGAAATGTATTTATTGATTCAGATTCAAATTTATTTGAAATATCAAACTTTTTAAAAGAAAAATTATTATTAAATTCAGATATACATGTCGTGTATCTAAAATCAGAGTCCAAAAACCTTAGGTCTGTTGAGTTATCTAAAAAAACTAGCGCTGTTGACCTTAATACAAATGAAATTATTACTGAAGAAATTATTGATAAACCAATAGAAATAAGTGGCAAACTTGAAATAAATGAAGATAAACTTGTTAAAATTAGCTCCTTAAATTCTGAAGGAGAGAACACTATGTTTATTTATGTCGATACTTACACAAATTATTCAGATGCCAGAATTAAAACTAATAAGATAATTAGTCTAGATCTCACTATCTCATCTGAGAATGGTTCTTTTGAGGTTTTAGCTGGCCCTTTTCGTTCTATTCATGTAGACGAGAGGCTAGGTTTTCTATTAAATAATGGTTTTAGTAATGCAAAAATATATCGTTAAATTCTTATTCTTAATCGGAGTTTTTTTTACTTCAAATTCAAATGCTTTGGAATCTATAGCTGTAGAAGCGTACATGATTGACCTTA
>CAYZPP010000173.1:0-3221 GCA_964480315.1 uncultured Alphaproteobacteria bacterium
TTGAAATGCGCGGATAGCAGCACTAATACCAAAAAAGACTAAAATTTTCAAATCTAACAATCTTTTTCCTGGCATGATAATTAAAGGGCCCTGCATAATTGAAGAGCCCTCAACAACTGTAGTGGTTTTTCCAGGCATGTCAGCGACTGTCAGTAATAATAATCATTACATTCTTAATTGTAATTATGGTCAAAATAAAAATGAATAAAAATTATAAAATAAAATCCATTGATCCTGTTTTAATGTCTGTTCTAGCTAATAAAATGGATGGTATTATTAGAGAAATGACACATACAATTCTTAAAACTGCTCGCTCAGGAGTGATTAATTCAGCTAGAGATTTTTCATGCGCTATTTGCACAGGCGAGGGAGAGTTATTTGCAGTGGCCGAGGGATTACCAATTCATATTTTTGGTTCTGATATGCAAGCAAAATGTGTAGTTAATTTACATAAGGATATTGCAGAAGGAGACTGTTATCTTCACAACGATCCTTATACCGGCGGCACTCACGCTGCTGATCATACTTTTTTAGTTCCAGTCTTTTTTGAAGGAGAACATGTTTTTACAGCGGTAGCTAAAGCCCATCAAGCTGATTGTGGTAATTCATTACCAACAACTTATATGTCAATGGCAAAAGATGTTTATGAAGAAGGAGCATTAATTTTTCCAACAGTTAGAATTCAGCGTGATTTTAAAATGGTTGCTGATGTTGTTAGAATGATGGAAAAAAGAATAAGGGTGCCTTCACAGTGGTATGGTGACTTTTTATCAGGAATAGGAGCAGCTAGAATAGCAGAAAAACAATTAATCCAAATGTGTAAAAAATATGGATTAAATACCATTAAAATATTTATTTCTCAGTGGCTAAACTATTCAGAACAAAGAATGAAAAATGCAATTACCAACATACCCGATGGTAATTTTACTGATGAGGCAAAACATGACTCAACTCCTTTTTTACCAAATGGAATTCCTTTACAGGTTAGTATTGAAATAAATAATAAAAATAAGATGGTAACAATTGATCTAAGAAATAATATCGATAGTTTAGAATGTGGCTATAATCAAAGTGAGGCAACAGCAGTATCCGCAGTTATGGCAGGTCTATTTAATTGCTTAGAATCAGATATTCCTAAAAATGCAGGAAGTTTTAGAAGGGTTAAAGTGCTTCTTCGTGAAGGATGTGTAACAGGAATACCAAGATTTCCTACATCATGCTCCGTAGCTACTACAAATGTAAGCGATAGAATGGTCAATTTGGTCGGACATGCATTCTCTCAACTTGGTAATAAATACGGTCTTGCAGAAGGGGCAGTAGGTTTAGGTGTGGCAATGTCTGTGGTATCGGGAACAGATCCCAGGTTTTCTAATAATAATTTTGTAAATCAATTACATCTTTCAGCTAATGGAGGTCCTGCTTCAGCTTTAGCTGATGGATGGATTACATTTGGAATACCTGTTTGCGCAGGGCTAATTTATCGTGACTCCGTAGAAGTGGATGAATTAAAACACCCTATGGAAGTAAGACAGCTATCTTTAATTTCTGGAACGGGAGGCGCAGGAAAAAAAAGAGGTGGACCAGCAATGGTTATAGATTTTGTATCAAAATCAGAAAATTTTACAGTCATATATCCTGGAGATGGACAGGAATTTGCACCACGTGGCGCTGCAGGAGGAGAAGACGGAACACTAGCAGAAAGATGGATATTTAGAAAAGACGGATCTAGAAAAAAACTTGGCAATGCACAAGAAGTTAAGCTTGGCATTGGTGACATGATACGTGGTATTGATTGCTCGGGAGGCGGCTATGGTTTAGCTTTTGAAAGAGAGACAAGCCAAGTTTTAGAAGATGTGGTGTGTGGGTTTGAAACCATAGATAGAGCAAAAAAAGTTTATGGCGTAATTATTATTAAAAATTTAGAAAATGATGATTTATCAATTGATCAAAAAAAAACTTCTAAGATAAGAGGGGTTCAGAAGAATATCATACAATAAAGTCAATAATCTTTAATGTATATCAACACTCTAATATTCAAATCAAGCAGTATTAGTATAATTATTCTCTTTAAGAAATTTATAATTTAGTAATTTATATATATAAAATAGGCAATTTATCAGTATGAAAATCATACTTATAATAAAATGGATAAAATTTGACTAAGATATTTCCATAAAAAATAGATATATTAATATCCAATTGAAATTTATTAATTATAAAAATAAACATTCAGACTTAATAGCCAATGTGCAAAATATTTTATTAGATAATAATAAGATAAATGAAGTATTGACAAATATTGTAAATTTATGTGGAAGACACTTTAAAGTTTCTAGATTTATTGTCGGTATTTTTGATGAAAATATTAATGAATATATTTTTCAATATACTTATGAAAATCAAAAAACAAAAAAACTAAATTTACAACCAATGACTATGCCTGGCAAGGGTAATAACGCTGGATTAGAATTGCTGTTAGATAATAAGATTTACCATTGTAACGATACTAAAAAAACAAATATTTTTAAAAATTTAATCCCTTATTTTAATAAATACTCAATTTTTTCGACAATATTTACCGGCATATGGTGTAATAATAATTGGTATGGTAAAATTGGAATGCATGAATGTTTTACTTCAAGAAATTGGGATTGTGATGATATAAAGACTTTGCAAAATATTTCAAAAATCTTATCCTTGTATTTAGAATTAGATCATTCGAGAGATATTATTTCAAATCAAGATGAAAAAATTACACATCTTAAAAATAATTTAAAAAATGTATTATCAAATAATAATCTACTAAAAATAAGTAAAAATGAACAAAATAAAAAAAAAGATAAATTAGAAAAATTAGTCAGCAGTGCGGAAAACAAAGTTCTAGCTTATGTTGTAGAAGGTTATACTAATTCTGAAATTGCGAAAAAATTAAACCTTAGCAAAAGAACAATTGAAACACATATTACCAACATGCTTTCAAAAATTGATGTAAAAAATAGAGTGCAATTAACTAGATTTGTTATGGATTGTAATGCAATTCTTTAGATAATTTTTAAAAATCAGCTAACCTAATACTTAAAAAAAATTTAGTTAAGAGTAAAATTATTATTAAATTACTTATAAAGCTGCGAGCAGCTATTTTAAAGAAAATACAGATCATAATAAAATATTTAAATATTTAAGAGAAATATCCACACAAAAAAAACTTAAAAAATAAAATT
>CAYZPP010000174.1:0-3208 GCA_964480315.1 uncultured Alphaproteobacteria bacterium
AGCCCGTGAACTAGACGGTAGCAGCCAGACAGAAACCACTGACCAAGCACAAGCACAAACTCCAGACACCTCTTTACTTGGCGCAATCAGTCAAGGTATTGACCAATCTGGTGCCATGATTGGCAAAGGCATCCAATCTGGTGGCGAGCTGGCTTCTGACCTGGGTGCTGAAGGCATCGGAGACTATCTACAGACTTCTGGCGCTGAGATGGCTGCCCGTAACGAGGCCCAGATAGAAGCCTCTAACTACCAACGCCCAGAAGGTGCTGATGGCATCATCAGTAACCTAAAGGAAGGCGATTTTGCCAACGCTGGTACCTCACTTCTCTATGGTGCCGCTGAGGCTGCCCCCCAAGTGGCTGGTGGTGTAGTTGCATCTGTTGGCGCTGGTCTTGCTGCAACTTCGGCCCCCGTTATAGGCACAGCAGCCGCTATCGGCGGTACTATCTATGGTACTGTCAACGCGCTGGGCCAGATGCGTGACGAAAAAGAAACGCAAGGACTAGACCCTAAAGCTACAGCGTCCGACTTGGGTGCAGCAATTGCTTCTGGTCTTGTCGAGCTTACCCCAATCAAGGGTGGCGGTGCTTCTTTAAGAGTTATACGTGAGACTGTACAAGAAGGTGTGCAAGAGGGGCTAGTAATTGGTAACACTACTGTCCAAGGCGGCGAGTATGTACCCGAAGAGGTTGTTAACCGTATTGGTGATGCTGCGATTACTGGTGGTGCTCTTTCAAAAGCCGTATCAACAGCAATTACAACAGTAAATAAGACTGGTGATGTTGTACTTCGCAAAAGTGAAGATTTAGACCCAGAAGTAGATCAAGCCGCTGGTGATGTGTCACGTATGCTTACCGAGATTGCTGAAACCGAAGGCTATAACCTCAAGAATGTAGCGCCTACCACTGGCTCTAAGGGTGCAAACGATGCTTTAAATGCGGCTCGTGGTAAGCTCAATGCAGATATTGCCACAGCAGTAAAAGACCTACGCACTAACGTCTTAAAGGGCGCAGATGAGGCTATTGTGTCTCAATTTAACTCAGCGGTACGTCAGGCAAACAACAAAGTATCTGAAGTTGTCACTAAAGAGAACATTGCGTTCATAAAAGACAATTTTGGTACAACAAGTGCTGGCCAATCCCTTGTTCAATCATTCCGTAAGTCTAATGTTGTTACAGAGCTTTACGCTGGTGGTTTAAAGGGTGGTGTTTCTCAGTTTACTGACCAGTTTAACCCTCTGCCTACTTTTGGTAGGTCTTATAACCCCGCTGGCGTGCTTACTGGTAACTTAGGCGCTGGCGCTGCTGTTCTAACTGGTGGCTCCTCACTAACTGCACAACTCCCTTTGTTAGTTGGTGGTCGAGCTATTGATGCAGTGACAGGACGCCGTTCTAAGGTTGCTCGTTTTGTAAAGAAGAACAAGAACAAAGCTGGCTTAGGCGCAGTCGGCGGTGCTGATATTCGTGGAATGGCTCAGGCTCGTAAAGACATGGAAACGGCTCGTAAGCTCAAGGAAAAAGAGAAGGTCAAGGCTAAGAAGGACGCTATAGACGAAAAGAAAGCCGCTTTGTATGCGAGGCAGTACACAAAAGGTGAGCGTCCACACCCCAAAAGCCCTCGTGGGCCTATGCACGCAGCATATAGGGAGACATACGTTGAGTCGGGTGGCAAAAGTAAAACAAGGTACAAAGATATTGATCAAGAGATAGATAGTACAGTTGACGAATTGTTGAATGAAGCCATTAATTTAGGCGACACTGACACTGTACGCGCTCTGGAGGACTATAAGACTATACTTAGAACAGGCCGCGCTGGTCAGGATGGCGAATTGAACGTAGCTATCCAAAAAGTAATGACGCGAATAAATGAGAAGGTTACATCAGGTCCACAGCAGAAAAGTGGTGGTGTTAAGCCTAATCAGGCACCAAAAGAAAGCGGTAAGCAGGGTAACATTGAGTTTCGCAAAGAATTAGAAGCTGCAATGAACGCCGACAAGTCCGTTTCGCCAAGTGATCGTGCTGTCTTAACCAAGGCATTTTCTGACTTAGGTAAGAACTTAGGTTCTGACCCTTTGGCAAAGATGGCATCCATAGTTGACACGGCTTTGGAAGGTTTACAGACCCCACAACTTGCAACAACTTACCTTAGACCCTATGTAGATAGAGTAACTCAACAGCAGAAGTCAGCAAAGGCTAAAGGAAAGAAGGCAAAGAATGGACCAAAAGACCCAGAACCCACTGCCCCTGCCGCCAAACCTACGAAAGCTGATGGACCAAATAAACAAGGAGATGGTGGACAACCCACAGGACCACAACCCCAATTTGGACCACCTCAACCACCCGCACCTATACTCAACGCCCCCACAAAAGCTTCTGTAAAGAAACCCACAGTTGTAAAGATAGCTGATAAAGTACCCCCTGTTCCCGTTGCTAAGAAACAAATACCCGAAGCCAAGGCAATCATTGAGATTGGCAAAAAGGGTACTAAGTACGAGAATGGCATCCAAGATATTGAAACTGCTGAACGTGTGGCTGAGGTTTTAGGCATTGCGTTTAACATGATGTCAAGCGGAACGGCACTTCAAAAGCGTACTGGTCAGGGTCTTGGCACAAGGGCAGTGCACCTTTGGAGAGATGGAACCAAGGGCTTTGGTAGTTCAATATTTGCTATAAAAGCTGGTGGTAGCTACGAAGGTCAGAATATGAGTAGCTTAGAGTCACTAATGGATACTCTGCATGAAATGAGCCACTCATTGACACAAGGAAACCTTGACGGTGAAGGTCCATTTGGTACTAAAATTATCAAGAATAAACTCCGAAATAGTAAGCAAGAGAAGCTAGGGGCTCACAGTTTTAATGCAACAGCCCTTGCGCCATTAATCCAGCAATTTGGTGTGGATCACCCCGTCATTCAAGAGATACACGCATTCCAAGAAGGCGGCAAAGCCTACTTAGCGTCTAATCCCAATGACACTGTAGACCCGCGCCAGCTACGAGAGTTTCTTGCAAACCTAGCGACAGCTAATAGTGACCCTCAGAAGTATGGTCAGAAAAAGATAGATGAGCTTAAAGATCAAATTAAGAGGGTCAAGGACTACACTAACCTGACAGCAGAGCTTTCTGTTGATCCGATGTGGCTTTATTTAATGAACCCAAAGTTAGCAAAACAGCTTATGCCAAAGACTACAGAGTTGATTAGGACTGAGTTT
>CAYZPP010000175.1:0-3160 GCA_964480315.1 uncultured Alphaproteobacteria bacterium
GTCGAGGCCAAGCTCGGCGGCGGCGGCGCCCGCAGCAGCCGGTCGGTGCCCGACTGCATCTCGTCGGCCGCCTGCCTCGGTGAGGTGGCCGCCGAGGTGGCCGTCGACATGGGCGCCATGACGGCCATGCCGGTCTCGTCGCGCCTTGCGGCGCTTGCCGAGGCCAACGAGCTCCTGCTCGCCGGCGCCGTCGTCGACTTTACAAGCGCCGACGGGCGCGAGGCGCTGCTGCGCGCGCACCGCACGCAGGTTGGGCGGCTGGTAGGGCCGCCGAGCATGCTGGCCCCGTGGACGCGCGCTTTGCCCTCGGGCTACGGAAGCAACGGGCGGCGCATGGAGGAGCAAGAGGAACCCGTCGCGATGACGGCCACCGAGTACTCGATGCAGCTCCAAACTGCGCACACGTGCTACATGATTGTCGTGGCCGAAAACCGCTCCGCCGCGCTCGCGTCGCATGCCATTGCCACGCAGCTTTGGTTGCAGATGGACGCCGGCGGAAATGGGCCAAGAAACAGCGGCGAAATCTGTGCAGACTGCCAGCACCCGAATACGACGCACGCGTGCCGCGCACACTTTGCCCTCGTGGGCCGCATGCTCACGCGCATGGTCGCACGCGAAGAGGTGGCGGCCAAACGCGCCGCCGACGAGGCGCACGCCCACTCCGAGGGCGCGCACCGCAAACGCGTGCTCGAGGAGCACGTGCGCAAGACGCTGGGCGACAGCTGCTGCGCGCGCATGCCCGACGGGCGCGAAGAGTGCGGGCAGCGCTTTTGCGAGATTCACGCGCAAAAGACGGCGCGCAAGCGCGCGGCCACCGTCGTGCGCCGGCTGCACGAGGCCGGCCACCCGGCGGCCAAGACCATGGGCGGCGCGGGACTGCAGGTGGGCATCGACGTCATCGCGCCAGAGCTGCACCCCGACCCGACGTGCCGCGACACGACCCAGCGGCATCCCAAGAACCATTCGGGGCCCACGGACATGGAGTGCCTCGGCCGCTCGGTGCTGCACCACATTACCAAGGCGCACGGGCTGTCGTCGGAGGGGATACAGGGCCATGTGGACAAGCTGGCCAATTCGGGCATGGCCGATGGTCTGCTCGGCACCGCGCGCGCCATGGGCCTCTTCTCGGAGCGCGCCTCTGGCGGCGGGTCCAAGGCGCGCAGTCCCTATGAGAAGCAAAAGGTCAAAGACGGACTGCGTGCCAATGCCGAGCTCGAGGCCAGCCGCCGGCGCGCCGAGGCCAAGCAGCCGTTTGGCCGCAAGCTGGAGGAGAAGCAAAACGACACCGAGGAAGAGTACGACGAAGACGACGAAGCGATGATGTGGATGTCGCACCCGATTGGCCGTGGCCGCAAGCTCGCCGAACGCCACTACGAGGGCCGCGACATGGGCCACCACGCCGCGCAGGCGGGCGTCGCGCACCACCACCTGCACCGCTCGCATCGCATCCTGCACGCCGGACTCCGGCGGCTCGACCTGCAGGCCACGCGCGCCACGAATCGGCACCTGCGCGCGGAGCGGCAGCACGGGCAGCCACGACCCACGCCGCCCACGCCCGATGCGCTCAACTCGCTGCACGACATCGGAAGTCGCACGATGCCGCCGCTCACGGCGCTGCTCGCGCTGCAGTCGGAGGAGGGCTCGCTCGCGAGCCGCTTTGGCAGTGGGATGTCGTCCCTCGGTGGGCTGCGCGACCGCGCGGCCGTGGCCATGGACGCGGTGCGCGAGCGCGGCGTTATGCGTCGGCACGCGCAGGAGGAGCGGGTCGAGCGCCGTCGTCGTGTGCTCTCCGAGCGGCCCGTGGACCCACACAAGATCTACGACTACCTGGAGGCGCAGCAGGCCGAGCGCAGCAAGGTCCAACGGCATCGGTTTCTCCTCACCAATGGCTTCCTGCCTCCCGAGGAGAATGAGCCGCGCATCCTCGAGCTGCCCGAGTCGCACGCGCTCAGCTGGGTGCACGAGATGGTCGGCGACTGGCACTCGGTCTTTGACGAGGCCTCGCGTTTGCGCGAGGTCGTAGCTCGTCGGCTCGAGGCGCGGCGCACAGGCACCTCCCACGCCGAATCGGTGCGCAAGCACAAGACGGGCATCGAGTGGCTCGACCACGAGCGGTACACCAAGCCCTCGGCTGTGGGCGAGGCCATGCGCCGGCTGTGGCACCGCACGGCGCACAAGGGCGAGGACCCGCCGTGGCACCACCGCAACGTGGGACAACGCGTGGCGCGCCGCTTGGACGATCGCGAGCACGGCAAGCTGCGTCGCCTCGCCGAGGCCTTCTTGGAGGGCACCATCTCGGCCCCCTTTGCCTTTTCGGACACGGTGCTGCCCTCGGGCACGGTCATCGAGGGCAGCCGCGTCAGCTTCTGGGAGGCCTCGCTGCGCTACCTGCTATCGTCAACGATTGGGTGCTACTTTGTCAAGCCGACACAACAGCGCTCGGACACGCAGGGCGACGACGCGGGCGACCAGGGCGACGACGGCGACGCGCTCAAGGTGCTGCGGCCGTCGGCGGAGAAGCTTTGCTTCCCAGCGGTAATCATTTACAATCGAACCTTTTTAGTCCTACCAGCCTTCACTTTCCTATGCATTGCACTACGGTATTCTGCCGACGGCAACTCTTTCCAATGGGGTGGCCAGAACCGCTTACAATACACGAGTTCATCGTCCGAAGGCAATGTAACGCATGTGCACTTTAGCGCTGACAAGCTGTGTTTCCCCGCGCGCACAGATCCCATTCGTGCTTCCAACGATGCAGACCTTTCGCCTGACCACCAACACCGAGGGCGTCGACCTGAAGTCGCTCAGCTATGAGGAATACTGCACACGCGATGGATTTTTGCAGATGACGGCACGCGAGATCGAGAGCTTTGGCTACGACCCGCGCTCCGAGGACCCCTTCTTGCCCAATGCGGCCATCCTGCGGTCGGCCGAGGCAGTGGACGCGGTGCTCAACGCGGCGCGTTCGGGACGCGAGGGCGAGTCGACGACGGCGAGCGCTGGGCACATTTTATGCAGCATTGAAATCACAGCGAATCGAATCTTTTTTACACACACCATTACCAGTCCATGGCCTGAATGTTTGCGCGTGCGCAGACTCAACTGGGCGGCGTGCTCTACGTGCTCTTCATCTTGGTCATTGCCTTGGTGCTGCTCTCCT
>CAYZPP010000176.1:0-3132 GCA_964480315.1 uncultured Alphaproteobacteria bacterium
TATCTGTTAACGGATTAAAAACCCACATAATCAGGCATGACATCGCCGCGATAAAAGCAAATATTCCAATAATATCATAACCAAATATTGGCACTTCAAAACTTATATTAAAAGCATTTATTAATCCCAATATGACCGCTGGAATTAGACAATATAACCAAATTTTATAAAAAATTGTAGGTATCTTATTATTTGGTAAAACGATACTAGAGTTCTTTTTTGGAATTATAGAAGGTGCAATTTTATCTGAAAAAGGAAGGGAAATATACCCTGTAACTATTCCCATAATCAAAGTAATTGGTAAGATTATTAAAGCAGCTTGAGGTTTAGAAGCGATCAAAATAAAGGCAGCATCACCCATCGTGCTTATTAATGTAGCAAGAACTGAACTAAATGAAACAATACCACGAGAATACATGCTCATAACCATGATAGCCCCACCGCAGCCCGGAATAACTCCTAAAAGAGCACAGATAGGTATTTCTAATTTTGAGTTTTTTTTAATATATTCTGGAATATTAAAGTTTTTTTTTTCTAATGTATAAAACATGAGAAGGGTGGCCCCAACAAAAGAAGTGACAGCCACATAAGCATCTATAGAAGAGGCAATTAGCAGTTCCCTAGTTCCTTCAAAAATAAAAATAAGGATAAATAAAAGTAAAACTATAATTTTAGATATACGGAAATACTCCAATCTTTTTTGAAATGATAATAATAATTCAGTCATAATTTAGCCTTGGCTAAACTTTATAGACTAATCTAATTAAATGTAAAGTGCTTTTTATTATTCATATTTAGTAATATATTAAAAATATATGAGCAATTCTAGATATAGCGGTCCAAATCAATACTCTAAAATTAGAACTCAAAACAAAAATGAAATGCTAGAAGATTATGTTGAGACAATTAGTGAATTAATATCATCAAAAGGAGAAGCTCGTAATGCCGATCTAGCATTACATTTTGGAGTTTCTCAAGCTACTATCAATAAGAATATTAAACGATTGGTTGCTCTAAATTTAGTAAAAACTGAGCCGTATAGATCTTCATTCTTAACTGATGAAGGACAAAAATTAGCAGAATCTTCAAAAATTAAACATGAAATTGTCTTAAATTTTTTACTTAGACTCGGAGTCTCAAATAAAGTTGCTGAAGAAGATAGTGAAGGAATCGAGCATCATGTTAGTACTGAAACATTAGATTTGATGAGAAAATTTATAAATAAAAAGTAGAAAACTAATCTATAAAATATTCATAATAAATTTATGTATAAAAAATCCAGCAGCAATTAATAAGATACCAATAAAATAAATAATCCAAAAATTAAAGTTCAATTGCTTATATAAAAAAAAAGGTAAAAAAAATAAATAAGATATTGGAACTCCTAAGGCTATACTTTTTGCAAATATTACACTTGTTTCTGCATTTTTATGCTCAATGTATGAGAAGGCTAAAGCTATTATACTAACTAATGGGAGGGCTATGACAAAACCAGCTAGCTCAGGCTTTTTACCTGATATCCAGCTAGCAAAAGCGATAATTAATGCAGCAAACACAATTTTAAAAATAAATAACAAGCTTAAAAACATAGCATGAAGGTTAGCATTAACTAAGTTATTTTTTACTTTTAGAAATTAGTTTTTTTTCTAAAATATTATCTATCAAAAATACAGCAATTGTTAAAAAAATAATGATTGTAAGTGCATGCAATGAACCAAGTTCTACTGACTCACTTGAAGAGTATTGGTACAACTCAGTTGCCAAAGTGTTAAAATTAAAAGGACGAAGGAGTAATGTAATAGGAAGCTCTTTCATCGTATCAACCATAACTAAAAATATTCCAGCAATTACACTTATTTTAATTTGAGGTAAAATTATTCTAAAATATGTTGTTGAGTATCTTCTACCCATCATTCTAGAGGCATCATCAATTGAATTAGAAATTTTTTCTAAACCTGAATCAATACTATTATTAGATAAAGAAATAAGTCTTATACTTAAAGCTAAAACTAGCCCAATTACTGAAGAACTTATAAGTAAATTATTTGAAAATATTAAGTCTAACAATTTATCAATACTAATTATAAAATAAATGACCCCTAAAGCTACTACGACCCCAGGAATAGCATAGCCAATATTAATTATTTTCTTTAAATATAAGAAAATTTTTTTCTTTGTAAATCTTCCAGAAAAATTTAACAAAACTGATATTAGTGCGCATACTATTGCAACAATAAACCCAATCATCAATGTATTAAATAAACTATTAAAAAAATTCCCATATCTTATTTTCGAAAAGTTATTCAAGTATAAATATAATGTAAATAATACGGGTATAAAATATCCTAAGGTAATTGGTATTAGCCCAATATAAAAAGCCAAATAACCCTTTATTTTAGTGAGCTTATACCTCTTCCAATTAAGAAACTCATAATTAGAGTTATGAAAATTTTTTTTACCTCTAAATTTTTGCTCAATTACATATAAAATTAACATCATTAAAATGACAACAAAAGATAAGAAAAAAGCGGCATTTAAGTTATTTAAAATAGAAATATAATTATAAATACCTATAGATAATGTATTCAAACCAAAAAAAGACGCTACACCGAAATCATTAATAGTTTCCATAAGAGCTAAGGCAAGGCCTGCTATTATACCTGGTGCCGACATTGGAATACCTATTTTAAAAAAACATTCAAAAGGTGTTTTGCCAATTGTTCTGCCCGCCTCTATGTATCTAGCAGATAGATTTATAATTGATATTCTAGTTAACAGGTAGACATATGGAAATAAAGACAGAGCTAAAATAATTGAACCAAAAAAAGAGTTTCTTATAGATATGCCAATAAAATCTATACCTATTGAGTTAAGTAGTAGCGGCATATAACCTGATGGCTCTAATATTTCAGCATAAGAGTAAGCGGAGATATAGCCTGGTACTGCTAATGGAAGTATTGCGAAAATCTGTATAAATTTTCTTCCTTTAAATTCAGTCATTGTGGTTAGCCAGGCCAAAGGGATGCTTATAATCAATACTAGGAATGCCACTAATAAAATTATAGTTAAGGAGCCAAAAAAATACCTTGATAAATAAATATCATTTTCGATTATAAAAATTGAAAATAAACC
>CAYZPP010000177.1:0-3126 GCA_964480315.1 uncultured Alphaproteobacteria bacterium
ATCAATGCGAATAAGGCTTTAATTTTCATTATTCTTCTTTTTCTGTGATGACTAATTCACCGTTTTCGATTGTTAATTTATAACGTTTATCGTGGTGCTTGTCTGTTAAAATTATTCCGTCTAGGGCTTCAATATTATTAGTAGATCTTATATTCCCTTCAACACTTAGTGCGGTATAATCTACCCGCCCGAATTCAGTAGTAATACTAACAAGACCCATTGGCCAGATATAAATACCCCATGGATCAGTACCATAATTTAAATAATTATTACCAAGTTGTATGTTTGTCAAAGCTCTATGATCTCCAAGGTTGTCGCCATCACTAGAGCCTCTAGCACCTCTAGCACCAGTTGCTCCTCTAGCACCCGCAGCTCCAGTTAATCCTTTATCTCCTTTTCTGCCTCTTGCTCCTTTTGCTCCTGTTGCGCCTCTAGCACCAGTTAATCCTGTTGCGCCATCACTAGGAGCATCAATCCATTTAAGACTAGATCCTGTAGAACTTAATATCTGCCCATTTTTGCCTGCTACGTTACCTGCATCTTTAAGCGCACCTGTGATACGCACACTTCCTGCAACATGAAGCTTGTCGGAAGGTTTTTGACTGACTCCTATTCCTACATTTCCGTAATTCATTAGAATGTCTTCTCCTATTTGACTCATGTAAGCATCTGCACCAAAGTAATGTCTAGTATTATCTGTTCCAATGTTCTCGTTTAGATTTATGCGTTCATGCCAAACACTTACAACGGCTGTTGAGGATTTTTTTAAAACACTAGGAACACCGTTATGTACTAAAAAGTATACGTCATCACCTGTCGTACCAGATTGTGATGTTACATTTACATTCCAAGTTCCATTTTCATTCCAAAATACTGCTCTTGATGATTGGTCTGTACCAGTCTTGAAAATATGACCTGTAAACCTGTAAGCACCTCCTTTTTCTAAGGGATTTCCTGTAGGGCCTAATAAAGGACTCGATGTACTGTTAACAGTATATGATCTCGTCCAGTCGGTTTTCCCTGCATTGCCAGAAACATTAAAAGAGGCTTCTAGTCCATCACCAACTTGAAGGGTGTTTGTAGGTCTATCCGTCCCAATCCCGACGTTGCCTGATTTAGTAACAGAAAATTTAGGTTTATCAACATTTACAGTACCAATTACAAAATTATCTGTAGCATCATCGTGTCCTATTGTATATTGAGCATCACCTGCATTAAAGAATTTAATTTCCGTATCACTTCCAGATGGTGCATCTAATCTAACTCTAGCATCTCCTGAAATTGATTCAATATCTAATTTTTCATCAGGACTAGCCGTCCCGATACCGACGTTGCCTGAGCTTGAAATACGCATAGCCTCCTTTAAAACGGGATTTCTACTTTGTTGAGTAGTGTAAAATGACATTCCAACCCAAGAACCATTTCTAGCTTCTGTAACACTTTTTATACTGCCTCCAATACCTCCTGTGGCTGATGGATCATTTGAGCCAAAATTTAATTCTGAATTTATTAGACCTATATTATTAACAGAAATCATACCCCCTTGCACTTCAATAGTACCTCTTGTATTGTTAGGTGCTTTCACATGTAGGTTTGCATCAGGACTATCCGTCCCTATACCTACTTTGCCATCCGATGTTAGACGCATCTTTTCGGTCTCGCTACCAGCGAGGTAACTATTATGCATCGTGTAAAACGCTATGTTTGATTGAAGGTAAGAAGGATTACTGTTCGTCCATACATTAGCTATTTTACTTGAGTATCTTCCACCTGCTCTACCCATAACAATACCAACTCCATTTCCAGCAGATGACGATGAAGACACATTATTATGAATAAGTAATCCTGTAGTGATCTCTTCCGATGAAGCAGTTTGAACTTCTAATTTAGCAGATGGACTATCCGTCCCGATACCGACGTTGCCGCCATTTAAATAGCTGCTTGCGTCTGACCTTATAAAGGTTTTTAAAGTTCCACTAGCATTATAAAGTAGTAAGTCACCCCCGTCGTTGCTTCCAGAATCTCCTAACAAAACCTTATTAACGCCTGCTCTTGTTATTAGCAAGTTAGGGTTCTCAGAAGCTTCTACGTGTAACTCTGAAACAGGACTATCCGTCCCGATCCCGACGTTGCCGTTATCTTTAATCCTCATAGCTTCTAAACCATTTGCCATAGACGCATCATAGCCAGTAATTAATCGTAAATCACCTTGATCATTTTGCACAATAACACCTCCACTATCATCTTTCATCTGCATACTGGCATAACGGTCCGCCGACTCTAAGAAGAGCTGTGTATTTGATTCGGATGAGGTGGTGTAAATATGTAATTTTTCATCAGGACTATCCGTCCCGATACCTACTTTGCCTGTTTCTCCTTCAATAAATAGTCTTGTTTCTGGAAGGTTGGTGGTTGTATTATCTAATATAAAATGAAAATCACCGTTGTTTGTAGCGTTGTGAGTATAAGCTATTCTAGCGTCAGCATTATTAGCTCTAAAATCTAAATTAGCAAAAGTACCTACAGTGGTATTTGAGTTTTCTAACAAAAGCCCTTTGCCTGCTGCTCCTCCGCTTAAACCTTCTCCTGTTTCTGGATCAACACTACTGCTATCCCATTCTAAATTTAAAGTTTTAGTTGGACTATCCGTTCCGATACCGACACTTGTACCGTTGTCAAAGATTTGACTGTCTCCAAGTGTGCCAGAATCAGTGAATTTTGATATGTAGTTTGTCGTTCCTGTTATTATGCCAGTATCTCCTTTTGCTCCTTTAGCTCCAGTTGCGCCTTTATCTCCTTTATCTCCCTTTGCGCCCGTTGTTCCTTTTGCGCCCGTTGCACCAGTTGTTCCTTTTGCACCCGCAGCTCCAGTTAATCCTGTTAATCCTCTCGCACCAGTTAATCCTGTTGCACCTCTAGCTCCAGTTGTACCGTCAGTACCGTCAGCTCCAGTCGCTCCTCTAGTACCCGCAGCTCCAGTTAATCCTCTAGCACCAGTTGCACCTCTCGCACCAGTTGTACCGTCACTACCGTCAGCACCAGTTGCGCCCGCAGCTCCAGTATCTCCTTTTGCTCCTCTAGTACCCGCAGCTCCAGTTAATCCTCTAGCACCAGTTGCACCTCTCG
>CAYZPP010000178.1:0-3096 GCA_964480315.1 uncultured Alphaproteobacteria bacterium
CGGCTACACCATGGGAATTTTGTAAAAAAATACTACAAAATATTGCAAATAATTTTTACAAAAGCTTCCGGATGTATGGGAGTAACCCTACTCTGTCATGGTGAATATATGATGGCGAGGGCGCAAGAATTTTTAAAATCAACCAGTTTCGATTTTAATTACTACCCTGTTCCGAGCACTATCTCCAATTTGAAGATCGATGTTAGATCGGAAAAACTTAATGTCCCGGTAATATTATTTTTTGGTGTGATCAGGCACGATAAAGGACTTGACATACTGGTGAGTGCTCTAAAAGAAATTTTAGATCTTGATTGGCATCTAGTTATTGCTGGTTCTTCGGAACAGGTGGGTGCAAAGTATGTGCTTGATTGCATTGATCCGCTTCCCTCTAATCGAGTTACAACTGATCTCCGATATTTTACAAACCAAGAAAGGGATGATTATTTCGTCCGCTCGTCTATTGTCTGCTTACCGTATCGGAAGACCTTTATAGCTCAGAGCGTCGTCATGATAGACGCTATGCGTTTCAAAAAACCGGTGATTACGACGGATGATAGTGAAAATGGTTTTAATACTCGAAAGTATGCTACCGGATGGTCTTTTGAAAGTGAAAATGTCAGAGCCTTAATTGATACCCTAAGGCGGAGTTTAAGTAAGCGTGAAGATATAAAAAATGAAGGGTTCGAAAAATTTAACTATGACCATACTCCCAAAGCAGTAGGTCGAAAAATAATGAAAATATATGGAGAAGATAGTGGATATTAAAAATTTATGGGTGGTTATTACGACAATTAATGAGCCTACTGTTGCGATAACAAAATATATAGAATTGAGTGAGAAATTTGGGTTCAAGGTGCTAATAGTTGGCGATGTTATTACTCCATCCAGCTATGCTGATTTAAATTGTCAATTTCTATCTCTTGATGAGCAGCTTGAGATGGAAGCCAAAATGGGTTTATCTATGCCTGTACGGCATTATGCTCGGAAAAATTTCGGCTATTTACATGCCATTTCGCAGGGAGCCGCTTATATTTTCGACACTGATGACGACAACATTCCATATGATAATTTTATTGAGTTTATGCAGACAGATTTCCAGTTTTCGTCCTATGAACAAGAGGGCCATATCAATGCATATCAGTTTTTTGTAGATCAAAAGATTTGGCCGCGCGGTTTTCCTCTCAGAGAGATTTTGGCCAGTTACGACGCTAAAAAACCTATTGTAAGTAACACCGATTACAAAAGAATAGATTCTGTGGTTCAGTTTATGGCTGACGGCGAACCAGACGTTGATGCAATCTATCGTTTGGTTGATAACCGGAAAGTGTATTTCCCACGTGATTCGCGTGCTCTTCGTTTGTCCAGAACCCAGTTCTGTGCGTTTAATTCGCAAGCAACTTTATATCCAGCGAAGGCGTTTCCTTTATTGTACCTGCCGTTCACTGCTCCGTTTAGGATGACTGATATATGGAGAAGTTTTGTATTTCAATTAATGAGAGGTAAATTTGACTGTGATCTAACCTTTGCTGGTGCGATCGTCTGGCAAGATCGTAATGAGCATGACTTTCTTGCAGATTTTGAGGATGAAATACTAGGTTATCTTCATAATGAAAAGATACTTGCTTTATTTCCGGACGATGGGAAGGACGTTTCTTTTGATGTGCCGAAAATCTATGATAAGTTGGCCACGATGGGTCTAGTAAAAGATGACGAGGTGAAGTTCTATCGTGCTTGGGAGAAAGCTATTCCAAAGCTATAATTTATTGATGATATAAAATACGTTTATAGTTTTTAGTTCAAAAAGGTGAGCAAAATAGTGAAAAGTAGAGACAGACTTATGACCGATAAATCAAAACTGAAAGACCGAGTTGAGAGAGAGCGTAAATGGCATGATGACCGATTCTCTGATGACGATACGAGGTCGGGTACCGGCAGATTTTACAACGCACTCAAGGATTGGTATGGAGATTATGACAGCTGTTGCCTTTCTTATAACTGCAAAAAAGCTCTTGAAGTTGGAGCAGGTTTAGAAACGATATCGCTAGAAAATAGGCTACCTTTTTCGCTAACTTCGATTGATATTTCATCGAAGGCCATTGATGTTCTTAAAGGTAGGGAGTTAGGTTCAAATATATTTTTTGAAGTGGCTGATGCTCATGAGCTTCCTTATGTAGATGGAGAGTTTGATTTGGTTTTCGCGCGTGGTGTTTTACATCATCTAGATCTAGAGGTTGGTATCTCTGAGATTAAAAGAGTTTTATCAGCGGACGGAAAAGTATTATTTGGTGAGCCTTTAGCGGGTAATCCTCTCATACAACTGTATCGATTCATGACACCAAATATGAGAACACCGGACGAGCAGCCGCTGAGCTCTAAAGATATTCGATTTGTTAGAGATTCATTTGAGGGAGTTACGGTTACATATTTTGGTTTTGCGACCCTCATCGCAGCAATTATTGGGAATAAACACTCTAAATTGGCCGCAAAATTCGATGATTTTATTTTGAATAAATTGAAACTGGGTCCTTACCTAGCATGGGCATGTCTGATTGGGAATATCGAGACCTAAGTTCTGATTTACAAGGCGCACTTAGCTTCTTTATTTTGTTTGTTATATTGTCCTAAAATTTAGTTATTTAAAAAAATAGGTGGAAGTTGTGAAAGCATTAGTTACGGGAGCTGCTGGGTTCATTGGAAGTCACATCGTTGATGAACTTTTAAAAAGAGGTTATGAGGTTGTAGGGTTTGATAATTTTTCAACTGGGATTGTGAGGTATCTCGAAGATGCTTATAAAAATCCCAGCTTTAACTGTGTTACAGGCGATATTTTGGATTTAGAGTTGATCAGAGGGCATATGGATGGAGTCGATATTGTCTATCACATGGCCGCTAATGCTGACATTCGGGGTGGTACTGAAAATACTATGTGTGATTTGCAGCAAAATACAATTGGTACATATAACGTTTTGGAGAGCATGCGGCTAAGTGGTTCTGCCAAGCGAATATGTTTCGCGTCATCTGCCGCAGCTCTAGGTGAGCCCAGTGTTTTTCCGACCCCAGAAAATTTAGCCAATCCAATTCAAACTTCGTTGTACG
>CAYZPP010000179.1:0-3093 GCA_964480315.1 uncultured Alphaproteobacteria bacterium
GCCTAATTAATTAGGAAAGCGCGGCCTTGGGGCGGCCGGGCAACAGAACGCCCCTCTAAAACAAAAAAGTAAATGAAACCGACATTCTTTTTTAAAAATGTTATAATCTATTTATCAATAATCAATTCATGAAAAACAGAACATTTTTATTAATATGAAAAAAATTTCAAACTTTATATTGGTATTTTTTACCTTTTTCTTATTTTCTATTTTGATATTTGATTATCCAAAAAGATTTATTTCCAGATTAATTTTTTCACATGACTTATCATTGCTCACTCATAGTGTTTTTTACAATATAAATAATGAGGTAAATTTTGATATGACAAAAAAAGAAAATCAGAAAAAATCGCTTTTAGTGCTAAATAATTATGTTTATGATTTTTTTAAACCAGTTTTTAGTAATTTGGATGATGGTGTTTCATGGAAAATGCTACATGGGTCAATTTGGTGTGATGGTGTTGCTGATATTTTTTTAAGATTAGCAGAAAATACAAATACTAGAGTAGCAATGATATTTTTATTCAATAATGATAATATTTCGCCACATACTTTAAGTTTTGTTGATTTGGACAATTCTATTAAGGATTATTTAGATGAACCAACTACAGGAGTTTCCCCAATAGTATCTGATTCTAACTTAAGAAAGATGTATCTTTTTGACCCTCAAAATAATTATTTTCCCATCAATAAAAAATTTCAGTTTGTAAATATTAATTATATGCTAGAAAATGAGAATGAGTTTTCAAGTTATATAAAACTTGATAGTGATAATGTTAAATTAAATTTATTACAAAATAATAAAACTGTTTTTCTTACAAATAGAATTTATGATGAATATTCTATCATAAGCAGGTTTTCATTAAAATTTGTACAAGTTTTACCAACAAATTCTTTAAAGTTTCTTTTTAAATTTGGAATTTTTATTAATCCTGAATTAGACGATGATTACAAAAAATTGCTTTATGCTAGATTAGAACATATCCTACTTAATTATGATGATGCTAAAGTTAATTATTCTAAAATCACTAATAAAAGTAGTTATTACGATAACGCTCAATACTGGTATAAAAGCATAAACTCATCACAATCAGTACTAAAAAAATATGAAGATATTTTGTCACCTTTGACAAATTCAACCTTTCCTAAAAATTTATAATTATTCCTTTATAATGAGTATTTGTTTCATAAAACAATTTATAGCATAGCACTAAGTCACCTTTACAAAAATTATCAAAATATTTAGCATTAAATATTAGAGAGAAATACACGAAGTTGGAAGTCAAAAAATCTACAAAATGACAAATCTAGTACACGAAGGTTTTAAAAAAGTGTTATATTCTCTATACTATTCATTAGAGGACGAGAAACAGAACGCCCCTATTTACTAAAAAGTTATTATTTCCTCTCACTTTTTTATAAAACAATTTGCAGACACTTTTGCAGACACTTTGCAGACACTATTATAAAATCATTGTATAGTACGACTTAGGGACGATGTGTTAGGAAACAGAACGCTTCAGTTGGGGGTTGGTAATAAGACTTATGTTGGATAAAAAATATAAGGAGTCTTTAACTTAAAATTAATTAATATCAATACATGAAAATGTTAAATATTTAAATTTCTATAAAATAAAAAATCTTTTGAAAATTGATTATTGAATCTAACCACAATAGTAAATCTTATATGATCAGATAAATTTATTCCACTTTTATGAAAAATACCACTATAAGTGGCTAAAGCAGAATTTTTTTTGCAATCTATAGATTTAGATTTATATATTTTTAAAAATTTTTCTTTAACTAAAAGTTGTAAACTTTTATATTTAGTTCCTTTATTAACTTTAGAACTGCATTGAAAAGTAGAAAATTCAGATCCAGGTTTGATTATTAAAGTACCATTTCTTTCGTTGGTATCAATTAATGGTATCCATAATACCACTCCATTTTTTGAATTTAAATTATATTTGTCATATGCATTATCTTGATGCCAACCATAACTATTTCTTGCATCATGTGGGAAATCCATTCTTAATGTCATTCCTCTAACTAAAAGTTCGTCTCTTTTTACTTTTAAAAATTTTTTTGCAACTAAATCTAAATTACTGTCAAAAAGCATCCTTTGAAAGTCACTTGATATTTTTAATGACTCATACATAGCAGAAAACCTTTTTTTATTTTTTTTTCGAAAATTTATCATTTTTTTTATAAATTCTGGATCAGACCAGGTTTTTTTAAATACATCATTCTTATCAAATAATGATGGGCAATAAAAATTACAATTTTTTAAAACTAAATTAAATATTTTTTTTGAAATTTTATTACTGATAGTGTTTTTGTATATTTTATAACTCATTAGGTTTTAGAATAAAAATTAGATAAATTATAAATTATTTATTTTTGAATTAACAATCTAATTTCACCCTCACCCCAGATAATATCTGAATTTTTATAATTAAGTAATCCAGTTTCTAAATCTGTTTTTCTGCCAGTTACCATTTTTTCTATAGATTTTAAATTAAGGGACTGTAAAATTTTGTAAATTTCATTATGTGAGGTATGTCTTTCGTAGGGAACATACCAATTATCCATAAATATAAATCTATTAGTAGGCATACCAATTAAATCAAGAACTTGTTGTGAATATTCTAGTGGGATTAACTTCATTAATTTATTCATTTGCCTTCTAGCTGACCAGTATAATCCTCCTGTTCCATATAAATATAAATATATGTAACCACCTGGTTTACATATTCTGTGAAGTTCCTTTATTCCTTTTTTAAGATCACTAGTGTGATGTAAAACACCATTACAAAATACAATATCAAAAGAATTATTTTTAAATTTTAGGTTCAAGACATTTTGTTTTTTAAAAGATATATTTTTGAAATTATAATTTTTTTTAGCAGTGAATAATCCATCATCACTAAAATCTACACCAGTAACTTGTTTCGCTTTTAACAATCTTAAGGCATTAGAGTATCTCCCCCCTCCACAACCAACATCAATTATATTTTTATTCTTAAAAAAAATATTATTAAAAGATTTAAAGTTTCTAAATCTTTCTAGAATATAATTTTTAGCATTAAGATT
>CAYZPP010000180.1:0-3074 GCA_964480315.1 uncultured Alphaproteobacteria bacterium
AAAAAAGAATTGATTTGGAGTAATATTATCTTGGAACACAAAATTTTCAATTTTGTCTAAATTTTCTTGTTTTAACTCTATTCCTGTAGTGACTGATATGCTTGTGAATGAAAATATTATTATAAAAATGAATTTCATAGGAAATTGTCAGAAGGTAAAATATATGTATTAAGAGAAACGGGGGAAGGTATATCGATCCAATTAACTAGAAAAAAAATACTAACAGAAAATAAACATAGCAAAAAAACATATAAAAATAGCCTATTTAATTTTGTTAGATTATTTTTTTCTAAAAACATAATATGATATTCATACAACTAATAAATAAATGATGAAAGATTTTAATTACAAAATATGCCTTATAGGGATGCCAGGGTCTGGAAAAACCACTATAGGGAAGGAAATTGCTCATCTAATAAACTATAAATTTATTGATCTAGATGAGATTATTAAGGTAGATCAAGGTAAATCAATACCTTTAATCTTCAAACAAAATGGGGAGAGTTATTTTAGAGATTTAGAAACAAAATTTTTGAAGGAAAATATAGAAAATAAAGATAAAATTTTAATATCAACTGGAGGAGGAGCAATTCTCAAAAATGAAATATTATTAAAAAGAAGTTTCAATATATATTTAAAATGTAATTATAATACATTGGTAAATAGAATTAAAAAAAGTAAAGAAAGACCTCTAATAAGTAAAAATATTAATGAGAGTATAAAAAAACTTTTAACTAGTAGAGAGGGATACTACTCAAAAATATCTAATTTAATAATTGAAGCAGATGGACTAAAAAAAGAAACTATAACGAATATAATTAAGAAAATACTATGAGAATAATTAACAATAAATTAAAAATTTCAATGACCAGTGATGATGGTTTATTCTTAAAAAAGATTATCAATCAAATTAATAAAGAAGATTTTTTAATAATAGATAAATGCCTTATGAATAAATATTTATTTATGAAAAAAATTCATAAAAAATACAAAGATCGAATATTAATAGTTGAAGGTAGTGAAAAAATCAAAACAATTAAAGAGTATTCTAAATTAATTGAAAAAATAATTAATATTGGAATTAATAGGAATAGTAAGCTCTATTCTTTTGGAGGTGGGACAGTTGGAGATTTGTCTGGATTTGTAGCTTCAACAGTATTAAGAGGTGTTGAACATATAATGATCCCAACAACATTGCTGGCAATGGTAGATAGTTCGATTGGGGGCAAAACAGGAGTGAATTCTCAATATGGTAAAAATTTGATAGGTACTTTTTATTTACCCAAATCAGTAATGATAAATACAAATTTTTTAAAAAAATTACCTCTGAGAGAGCTATCTTGCGGATTTGCAGAAATTATAAAATATTCTTTTATAGAAGATAAAAAATTAAAGAAAATTTTAATTAATAATAGTATCAATCAAGGTCTAAAAGAAATTAATATTAAAGCCATAATAGAAAGATCTATCAATACAAAACTAAAGTTTATCAAGGATTTTCGGGAAATAAAGTTCGATAGATATTCAAGAGCAATACTTAATTTCGGACATACTTTCGCTCATGCAGTAGAAAATTTAAATCTATATAAAAATAATATTAAGCATGGCGAGGCTGTAGCACTAGGAATGATTATAGAGATTAAAATTTCTCAATTACTGGGATTTGAACCTAATTCAGAAGAAACTTTAATAAAAATTTTAAATAATTTTAATTTATCGATAGATTATAAAAAATTTATTTCCAAAAGAAATATCAATTTAATTTTTGAAAAAATATATCGAGATAAGAAATCTTTTGATAAAAAGATTAAATTAATTTTAATTAAAAAAGACAGAGGGATAGTTAATGAAATTCAAATTGATAAATTAAAAAAATTAACACTTAGACTAATTTAATGACATTAATTCTTTTAACTAAGATAGTAGCTATTATTATCTTATTGCTTTTTTCGGCCATATCTTCAGGCTCAGAAACATCATTGACAGCAATTTCTAAGATAAGAGCATTGAAATATAAAGAACAAGGCAATAAAAATGCTGGCTATATACTAAAACTCAAAGAAATTAAGGATCAGTTTATTACTGGAGTTCTATTAGCAAATAATCTTTGTAACATACTAGCAACTGTTCTATTTACAGAAATTTTGATTACTTATTTTGGAAGTATTGGAATTACAATTGCAACCATTATAATGACATTAGTAATAGTAATTTTTTCAGAAGTTACGCCAAAGATATATGCGATAAATAACCCATTAAAACTCTCTTTAATAGTTTCAAAATTTTTTTACTATTACACAAATTTAATTGGGCCACTAGTATTAATAATAAATAAAATTTCATTATTAATTATGAAAATAATTGGAATGAAATTAGACGGAGATCAAACAAAAATAATGCAGGAAGAATTTGAGGGCGCAATTCAATATCAAAAACAATACTCTAAAGACAATAAAGAGGAAATCGAGTATATGAGCAATTTACTAGATTTGAGAAATTTAAAAGTAGATCAACTGATGACACACAGGAATGATATAACTTACATTAACTTAGCTCTTTCATTGGAAGAAATAAAAAACCAACTTAATAAGAATACTTTTACTAGGGTTCCAGTCATAAATACTAGCTTTGATAATGTTTTAGGTATTTTAGATATAAGGGATTTATTCAAATTCAGCATTAATTCTAAGGAATTCAATGTAGATAGCATCAAAGAATGTCTTAATGAGCCTTGGTATATTCCAGAAAATAAAATGGCAACAAATCAATTAGTAGACTTTAAGTCAAAAAGAGAACATATGGCATTAGTTGTAAACGAGTATGGAGAAGTAAAAGGATTAATATCCTTTGAAGATATAATTGAGGAGATTATTGGAGAGGTGTTCGATGAAACAGATGTCAAAAATTCATATCTAGAGAAAATTGATGACAATAACTATTTATTTAATGGCAATGCTAATATAAGGGAGGTAAATAGAGTTCTAAAAATCGATCTTCCTGATGAATTTGTTACATTGTCAGGATTAGTTCATAGTATTAATAACGAAATACCAAAGGTAGGAAAAGTGCTAAAC
>CAYZPP010000181.1:0-3074 GCA_964480315.1 uncultured Alphaproteobacteria bacterium
ACTCCAAGCTTTGTTGCTACTATTCAATACTGAAATTAATCGACTAACATTCATAGTAGTGTCTTCAACTAAACGAATTACACGTACTGCTAAACCTATTCCAAGCAATTCTGCTGCAACTATTCTGTGTTGACCATCTGCTCTAAATCTTTGTGTTTCACCGTTCCCAAATGCATTGGTTTCAATTACTACAATTACAGAACTAAGTGTACCAAAAGCTTGAAAACTTGTTACAAGGTTATTAACTTGTGTTTGGTCAACTTTACGATTAACACCATCTAGAACTGGGTATTTGTCGAAGTTAGTAACGTTTTCTAATGAATCGATTAAAACTGATTTTGTGTTTGCTGTAATTGTCATAATAAATGTTTTTTAAAGTTAGTAGCATTATTGCTACAATGTAAAGATAAGTAATTTAATTGTTACCACCAAATTTATTTACAGTTATTTTTTGTTTGTTAAACTGTGTACCAATTGGTGACAATACAAATATAAGTGAAATACTTGGACTATCCAAATATTTCACCTACATTCTTTGTTTTATTTTATTCTTTTTAATGCTACGAATATCATTGCAGCAGTATCAGTGTATGACTCAACACTTTCAACTTTGTAACTATCTTGAATTACTAAATCAAAAAATAAACGTACTCCACGCTCAGTAACTTTAGTGGTACGGTATTTTGTAGTATTACTTTTATTCATTTTGTCAATTATCGCCCTTCCTTGTTTGTTCCCTCTACCATCTTTAGACAAAGTAATAAAGATATAACCACCTTTTTTTACTATCTTATTATCTAGTGCATGTGTAATTTCCTCGTCCTTAGTATTCAAGTGACCGCAGTAATCCAAATCTAAATGTGAATACGTGTTTCGTTTTGCACTGTAAATAATTTCTGACATCTCACAAGTTTTTGCAACCATTGGTAATTTTTCAACCGCAATAGTACATCTCATTATATCAACAATATTTTTGTTATTGTCAATACCTAAAAACTTCATTTTAGGACTTGAAGCAAAAATATGTTTTTCACTTCTACATTCCGTAAACGGCATGCAAGCCATAAGTCCACTAGTCAATTTTGACTCACTAATAGTTTTAGCCTTGTAAACTCTAATATCTTCCTTTGCAGTACCTTCAATATTATTGTAAGGTTTATTTTTACTTTCTTTCTTTTTTACTTTAACATGTTTCTTTTTAACTACTTTACCTTTCTTAGGTATTAACCCTTGTCCCGATAATACAGCGGAATAAGCAACTATAGATTGATAAGCAACACCTAGTTTTTCAGCTATAGCTTTATTGTCTAATGTTTTGTGTAATTTAATAATTGCTTTTTTAATTTCTAATGCTTGCATAATAGTTAATTTTTGTTATTGCAATATCGCAACAATGTAAAGATAAGAAAAAGAAATGTACCAACCTAATTTATTTACAGTTATTTTTTGTTTGTTAAACTGTGTATCTAATTGGCAACAATGTAAAGATAAGAAAAAGAAATGTACCAACCTAATTAAATCGTAAAAAAGATTTATTTGTTTATGTGAAATTTTTGTTGTATCTTTATGTATTGGTGTAGTGGGTAATGAAAACCAGGACTAGAGCACCATCACTAAGATAAGGAAAAAATTCGAATTACGCAAATAAAAAGGGAAAAAGTTTCGAACCTCTTTCCCTACTATATTTAGCCTTATTAACCCACTACAGTACGCTACGTTTCACTGACCTTCAGCTTGACCTTATTTGCCCTCGCTATGCGGTGCAACCTTATTCAATCCTATTCAGTTATCGCCCAGAATGTAACATGGTGTTACCTTATCTAACTATATTTTAAAGATACAACATTTATTCTGTTCTACCTAATTTATTTTGTATTATTTCTAACATTAGCCTTAATTAAATTCTGCATCAATTCTCCATTGGTTTTGTTCAGCTTCTTAATTGTCTCATCCCTTTGGGTAATTGTGGCCTTTTGTGTTTGGTTTTTCTTTGCTAACTTTCCAAGGTCACCAACTCTTAAAGTTGCATTCCTTGTTTCAAGGTCCTGAACTTTATCTTTTAGGACCACAATTTTACCCTCTAAAGTTTTTGTAAGTTCGACCCAATTTGGCTGACTTGTTAAATGATAGTTAGGACATTTATTACATGCATAAGCCCTAGTTGGTAAAACTCGTCTACCAGATTTTTCTTTGATTCTTTGAATGTGTTCGTTTGCATCCTTTTCACTTGCAAAGCTTACTTTTGTACAATTCATAACACTTTTTTTAGATTGTTAATAATTCGAATTCTCGTTTCCAAAACGCCATTTTATTGTCAGGAAACAAAGATTTTAAAATAGGTTTGCCCGTGTTATCGATAATCTCAATAATGTAACGAGACTCAGTGGAACTATGAGGGAACGTTTCAATAGCCCTTATGTATCCTATACCATATTCTTTATTGGACACCTTCCTACCAATTAGTTTGTGTTCGTGTATAATTACGGAAAAACCTTTTTTTACTTCAGGTACAATGCTTGTCATAGATTTGATTTAAGTTAGTACCAATAGCGGTACACCACTAAGATAAGGAAAATAAAGCACCTAACCAAATGTTAAGTGCCTTTATTTTAAAACTTTTCTGCTATAGCTTCAACCTTGTTAATTTTGTGAATGTGCTCCTTAACCCAATGTTCCATGCGTCCAAAAATATCTGCAATGTCTTTTACTGTCGTAGCTTCATCTCTTTGATTAGCTGTGTAATAAGGTGAACTATTAATTGCTAATGACAAATTGTATTCACCCGTAAAAGTTGAGTACTTTGAACCTTCAAAACGTCCAAAACCACTACCCTTGATAATTAATACAAATGAACGATTATCAACAACCGCTTTACACATTGAATATTTGTAATGGTTGTTGTTTCCTTCGTATTGGAAGTCGTCAAACTTCAAACCAACTTTACCCAATTGCTCATTCATTTCGTCGGCTAAATCCAATAAAATTTCACGGTGCATTTTTGTTGTCTCCTTATTGATTTTGTGTGTTAAAACCAATTGCTTTTTTTCGTCGGAACTTCATCAATAAGTCCATCA
>CAYZPP010000182.1:0-3066 GCA_964480315.1 uncultured Alphaproteobacteria bacterium
ATATAGCATAAGTAGTAGTCATCATGACGCATAAATTTGAAATTTGCCTCTATCAACCAGATATGCCTCAAAATATTGCTGTAGCAATAAGGACTTCAGCATGCCTAGGTTTTCCACTACACATAGTAAATCCCTTGAGTTTTTCCTTCACAGATAAGAGATTTAGAGGTGCTGTAATGGATTATATGCAGCATTGTGAGTTAATTAGGCATGAAAATTGGGAAGATTTTATTAATTTTAGTCTTGCCCATAAATCCCGTGTTATCATAGCGACTACTAAAACTTCTAAAAGTTTCTATGATTTTGAATTTAAAAAAAAAGATATTGTTATTTTTGGGAAAGAAACTGCCGGGTTACCAAAAAAAATACATGATCAAATAAATCTTCAAATTACGATTCCTATGAAAAAAAATACTAGATCTTTAAACTTAGCAACCTCAGTTGCTATAATCGCTACTGAAATTTCAAGACAATTAATTTAAAAAATCTTTTAAAAAAATTAATTCTTTATGTTGATTTATAAATTTTAAAGAATTATTAGAAAATTTCATTTTTTTTATTTTCAGCATTTCTTGTTTAATTTTATCAGGTTTCACAAAATCTATAATATTTTTGGATAGCATTTTAATTGCATCAATATCGTGTTGAAGTAAAACCGGTTTATCAAATAAAGAAATGAATCTTATGTATCTAATTGCTCTTAAATAGTCTTCTTGAATCTGCTGTACAGAATTACCAATAAATTTCAATTTAGATTTTAGCAAATCTTGTTCACCTGAATATAAGTCCGTTACTTCTCCTAAAAGATTTATATAGACAGCGTTAATAGTTAAATCTCTTCTGGTTGAATCTACTTCAATAGTTTTAGCTAATTCGACTTTGGCTTGTCTTCCGTAATTACTAATATCCTTACGATAAGAACTAACTTGAATATCTAAATTATTAAATTTAAAAGAAAGATTTTTATAATTATGGTTTAATTTTATTTCAAAATTATTCTTCAGTAACTCTGAAGTTTTATTATTGATTACAGGAACTACTAGGTCTATGTCGTAATTATTAAAATCATTTAAGATAATTGATCGACTAGCTCCTCCTATAAAAAAAATTTGATTTTTAGGAGTTTGAATTTTTTCAAGTATTAAGCTTAAATTAAAAGTATTGATATATTGGTTTACCGCTAAGTTGTATCTATTCTTCACTTTTCATGCTCATTAACTCTATCCATCTTTCTTCAGAGTACTCTAATTTGCTATTATAATCTTGAAGCTTTTTAGTTAAATCAATAAATAATTCTTTATCCAATTTATAAAGGTCTGGGTTACTTAACTGCTCTTCTGTACTTTTAATATTTATATTTAATTGATCAATAATTGAGGGGATTTTTTCTAATTCGTATTCCAACTTATATGTTAGTTTTTTTGGAGTTTTTTCCTTAGAGTCATTTTTTATCTTAGATTTACTAGGAATTACAATTGTATTATTTAACTTTTTTTCTTCTTCTATTATTAATTGATACTGAAGAAAATCACTATATCCTCCATTAAAAAAAGTAACCTCACCATCTCCCTCAAAAAATAAAATTTTATTCACAGTCTGATCTAAAAAATCACGATCATGAGAGACTATAAGTAAAGTGCCCTTATATTGAACGAGCATTTCTTCCAATAAATCTAAGGTTTCTATATCCAAATCATTAGTAGGTTCGTCTAATATTAAGCCAGTTTTTGGGTTAGCTAAAACTTTTGATAATAGTAATTTATTTTTCTGACCTCCCGATAGTGTTCCTACAGTTTCATTGACTTTTGAAGGATCAAACATGAAGTCTTTAAGATAACTACATACATGTCTTTCTTTGCCATACACTTTTATGTAATCTCCTCCATTGGGAACTAGAATTTTTTTTATAGGTAGGTCATCTTTAAGATCGTTTCTCATTTGATCAAAGTAGGAAAATTCTAAATCTTTTTTGACTTTAACTGTTCCTTTATCCACCTTTAATTCTCCAACTAAAATTTTTAGAAAACTTGACTTACCAGTACCATTATTTCCCAGAACCCCTATTCGATCATCTTTTGCAATCTTAAAAGTAAAATCTTTTAAAATAATTTTCGCAGAGGGTGATTTATAAGAAAGAAAGGTATTATAAAATTCTATAATTGATTTTGCTTCATTATCAGATGCGGCTATTGCTTTAGTTTTAATCTTTGCAATAGCTCTTTTATATGAAGAGACATCATTTTCTAATTGCTGTTTTAATTCTTTAGCTCTCTGGACTCTTTTGATATTTCTTTTAACTCTTGCCTTAACCCCTCTACTCGCCCACTCAGTTTCAATATTAACAAATTGCTTTCTATTTCTCAACTCTCTTGCTTCTTGATCTAACAATTCGGCAGACCATTGATCAAAATTATTAAAACCCTTAGGGCTTACTTTTAAATTTCCCCTGTCTAACCAAAAAACCTTATTGGTAAAATTATTTAAAAATTGCCTATCATGACTGACGCAGAGAATTGCACCATTATAGCTTTTTAGATAATTCTCTAACCAAACAATTGACTCTAAGTCTAGATGATTTGTTGGCTCGTCAAGTAATAGGATATCAGATTCTACAATCAGAGACTTAATTAAACCCACTCGTCTTTTTTGCCCTCCAGACAAAGTATTTATATTTTTTGTTTTATCTAAAAATAGATTTTCACAAAATATATCTATTTTATAATATTCATTTTCATCTTTAAATAATTTACTTAATTCATTCTCAATCGTCTGATCTTCATCGATAAAATGAAAATCTTGATTAAAATAGGATAATTGTAGACCTTCGGGAGACCAGACTTCTCCTTGGTCAATATCCTGCTTACCAGAGATGACATTCATTAATGTTGATTTACCTACTCCATTTTTACCAACCAAAGCAATGAGTTCACCGCGTTGTAAATTAAAAGTTAAATCAGTAAAAATTTCTTTTTTACTGTAACTAATATATGCCTCTCTAAGAGAAAAGATTAATGAACTGCTCATTTTTGATTTAATAATATTTTTTTTTCTTTGGCTGGGGCGGTA